>CAZGMW010000376.1:1491-2248 GCA_964526895.1 uncultured Planococcus sp.
TTTAAAGATCAATGGTTTTAAAGCTTCCATACTTTCAGCCGTTGACTTATTGATGTTTTTCTTATTAAAAGAGTCTGAAACGCCCACAAAAACAGCAAGTGCATCAGCACCGGCTACACGGGCGGCGTCGATGCCTCGCTCATTTGGTGTAAGCACAAACTGGCGTCCGGACTTTTTAGTTCCGGCGACAATTTCTTTGGCATCTGCCATCTGGGGTACCCATTTAGGTGATACAAAAGATGTCAATTCCATTTCTGCTACTCCGGCAAGCTGAAGTCCTTCAATAAACTGTAATTTATCTTCTGTCGCAACGAGCTGTTTTTCATTTTGCAGTCCGTCCCGCGGTCCGACCTCGATAATCGTCACTTTATTTGGTAAACTTATCATAGTATCCCCCCTGGTACCATTGTATCTATGGCGGGGATAAAAGAGCAACAAGTTTCATTCAAACAAGGGGGAAAAGGAAAATGTCACAGGAAATAGTAATCGTAAGTGCAGTCCGCACAGCAGTAGGGTCATTCCAGGGGAGTCTGAAAGATGTGCCTGCCACTGATTTAGGGGCAATTGTCATCAAAGAGGCTGTTAACCGTGCGGGGCTGAAACCGGAACAGGTATCGGAAGTCATCATGGGGAATGTGCTGCAGGCAGGATTGGGTCAAAACCCTGCACGCCAGGCAGCAACCAATGCCGGTTTACCGGATACGGTCCCATCGATGACGATCAATAAAGTTTGCGGATCCGGGTTAAAATCGATCCA
>CAZGMW010000377.1:0-2243 GCA_964526895.1 uncultured Planococcus sp.
CATCAATGCTTCTGTAATCCCAATTGACGGCGGCCAGTCGTATAAATATTAATTTGAGTATAAGCAAAAAGCGTTGCCGCTAACCTGACCGGTTAGCTGCAACGCTTTTTTATATTTCTAGTCACTTTTACGGGGATTGTCCGGACGCTCATCCTCATGTTTTTCGGAATATTCCTTGGCGTCCTGCTGCTCTTCTCGTCCTTTTACTTCTTCGTAATCTGTCGAGTCGTTATCACCGTCAAATGTTTCTTTTGCTTTATTGATTGCTTTATTGATCCCGGATTCCGGAGCGCCAATTTGTTTTTCAGGTGTACGACCTGCTGTACCTTTTCTCGCCATTGAAAATTCCTCCTGTGTAAACTCATTTCTCATAGTTTACCCTTTGAAGCGGATTCTACTCTTGTATTTTCAGTTTATGCCAGTTTCTGGCCGCAATTCGGGCAGAACTTGGCGCCGTCTACTTTCTGGCCGCAGTTTGGGCAGAAATTCGGTGCTTTGGCGTTGCCGGTTTCGGAGCTGTTTGTTTCAGTCACAGATTCACTTTTGTTTTCGCGCGAGTCTTTCTGATCTTCCATCATTTCCTTCGCGATGTTCATTCCCATCATCATGCCTGCCATATCGGACGCGGTATTAGAACCTGATGACTTGCCCATCGCATCGGCGGCAGAAATCTGCTGGTACCTTGAGACATCGCCCACCATCCCCTGCGATGCGTTTTTATTGATCATATCCTGTATTTCCTTCGGATAATTGAAGCTCATGATTTGGAAGCCGGTGATTTTCATCCCGTCGTCCATGATTTGCATATCGAGATCGTCTTGGATGCCTTTTGAAATGTCTAGGGCATTGGCCTGAAGATTGAACATATCCTTGCCTTCTTTTGGAATCCACTTCATCAACAGCTGATCCAATACCGCCGTTATGCGGATTTTCACATCATCAACCGTGTAGCTGGTGCGCACACCTGCAATCTTGTCGATAAGATTGATGTAATCGTTGACCTTAAACTGGAAAGTGCCATTCGCCCGGATCGGCATGCCGCCCGGAAGCCCCGGCGCCGGAATATTAATCGGATTCTGTGTACCCCATCTGACAACGAATTCCTTCGTATTGACGAACAGCACTTCGACCCGCATGCCACTGTTGAAGCCGAAGCGGAAGCCTTTCAATGTCGACAGGAACGGTACGATTTCAGATTCGATATCGTATTCGCCTTCCTCTTCAAAAATACCTTCGATTTTGCCGTTATTAAGGAAGATCGCATCCTGTCCGGGACGGATGATCAGCCGGCTGCCTTTTTTCACTTCTTTATTGGCCCATTTATAAAAAATCATGTCATCGCGGAATTCATCCCATTCCACTACATCTGCAAATTGATTGCCGAAAAACGCCATCTTGTTCAGTCCTTCCTTTATTTCAATAAAGTCCTAGAAACCTCTGCCGCCTCCGCTGAAGGATCGGCCACCGCCGGTCATGCCGCCGCCTCCAAAGCCGCCGCCGCTGTTATTGTTCTTGGGAATCCTGCGGCGCGTGACGGTTTTATTGCGGAAGCGGTCTGAATCTCTGGTGACTCGTGTATGGTCGCGGTCAATATAAGTCGCCGCCGTGGTCGTATTGCGGCCTCCGGAGTTGTAAAGCATCGTTCCGACGACAATTCCACCAAGCAGCAATGCGGCTGCAATATGAAACCAGGTTTGGAGAAAGATGCTGTTGGGATTAACCCCTGGATTGTATTCCATATATCGGTCCGCTGTATCGATTGTTTCGCGGAATGCGCCGGCATATTGCCCTTGCACCATATACGGTGTAATCTCATCGAGCACCATATCGACGCGTTCGTTATCGAGGCGGGTTTCTGCCGTTCCAAAACCCGCTACGTAAAATTCGCGGCCTCCGATATCGATCGTCAGCAGTACTGCGTTTTCCTGACCGCTTTCGTCTGCCAGATTATCAAAGAAATCCCCCATATATGTCTCAATGGGCTGACCATCTGTGCTGTCTGTCGTCAATAACAGGAATTCGATCCCCTGCTCTAGGCTCTTCTCTTCTGCATATGCTTCCAGCTCATTGATTTGAGACTCGCTTAATAGTCCAGCCTGATCATAAATGTGTTGATCAATCTGGGCAAAAGTGCTGGTGCCAGTCACCAGCATCAAAAATATCAGCAATGAAAGGAGAAGCCCGGTTCTCAGTTTGGAGTTCGTCACCAAAGAACACCTCCCACCATATAGGAGATGGCTTTT
>CAZGMW010000378.1:0-2231 GCA_964526895.1 uncultured Planococcus sp.
GTTGGAGGAATTCTTTTGTTTGATCAGGAGTTTTAGCATTGGCGCTGTGAAGATGTGTTCGGTTTTGTGTCCAGAAAAGAATTAGAAGTTCAAAAGCAAATTACCGATTTGAGGCGCGTGGAGCAGATGTTGAGTGAATTGAAAGACAGATGCCCGGATGAGAAGGACCTTCAAGGATGTCCGATCATTGACGTGTTAATGGAGGAGGGGCAAGCATGAAAAAATACCAAATGGGAATTCAGGGAATGACCTGTACGGGATGCGAAGAGCAGATTGCAAACGCACTTAAAGCGGTTGGCGCAAAAGAAATCCAAGCTGATTTTCGTGAAGGGAATGCGGTCTTTTCGCTGCCGGCGAATACAGAAATTGAAACAGCCACAAGCGCCATTGCGGAAGCAAAATACCAGCCGGGAGAAACAAAAGAAATCCTATCGCACCAAGCGATTCAATCAGATAATGATGGGGAATTTGACTTTATTGTCATCGGTTCTGGCGGTGCTGCTTTCTCTTCCGCCATCGAAGCTGTGAAGCACGGAGCGAAAGTGGCGATGATTGAACGGGGAACAGTAGGCGGCACCTGTGTGAATGTTGGCTGTGTTCCTTCAAAAACGCTGTTGCGAGCCGGAGAAATCAACCATTTGGCTGGCAACAATCCGTTTGTCGGACTGCGTACCACATCGGATAAAGTGGATATGAGGCAGCTCATCGATCAGAAAGATGAATTGGTGGCTAACCTGCGAAATAAGAAATATGTTGAGTTGATTGATGACTATGGTTTCGAATTGATCAAAGGAGAAGCTAAGTTTGTGGATAAGAACACGGTTGAAGTGAATGGGGTGAAATTATCCGCCGACCGGTTCCTTATTGCAACAGGAGCATCACCAGCTTTGCCGGCCATTCCCGGACTGGAAAAAGTGGATTACTTGACCAGTACAACCCTGCTCGAACTGAAGCAAGTGCCGAAACGTATTACGGTCATCGGTTCAGGTTATATCGGTGTTGAGCTGGGACAGCTGTTTCACCATCTCGGATCGGAAGTCACACTGATTCAAAGAAGTCATCGGCTGTTCAAGGAATATGATCCGGAAATATCCGAAACCTTAATGACTTCGTTGACGGAACAGGGAATAAACGTGGTCACCAATAGTACGTATGAACGGATTGACCAGAACGACAACTTAAAGCGGGTTTATATTAAAGAGAAGGGTATTAAAAGAGTCATCGAATCTGAGGAACTGCTGATTGCAACAGGCCGAGCGCCAAATACAGAAAGCCTGAACCTTACGGCAGCCCACGTCGAAATCGGGAGTCTGGGGGAAATTCAGATTGATAAGTATGCTAGGACCACCAATGAACGAATTTACGCAGCGGGTGACGTGACGTTGGGTCCCCAATTCGTATACGTGGCAGCTTACCAGGGACGTGTGGCCGCAGGAAATGCTGTGGGTGGCAAGAATGAAAAAATGGATTTAACCACGGTGCCGGGCGTTACCTTTTCATTACCTTCGGTGGCAACAGTCGGCTTGACGGAGCAACAGGCAAAGGAAAAAGGTTTTGATGTTATCACCTCCGTGTTGCCGTTGGAAACTGTTCCGAGAGCACAAGTGAACCATGAAACAACCGGTGTGTTCAAACTGGTCGCGGATGCAAAGACACGAAAATTGCTCGGTGGTCATATTGTGGCAGATAATGCTGGTGATATTATTTATGCTGTCACGCTGGCCGTTAAATTCGGCTTGACCATCGAAAACCTGAGTGAGACTCTCACGCCGTATTTGACCATGGCGGAAGGGATAAAGCTGGCCGCACTTACGTTCGATAAGGATGTTTCGCAGTTATCCTGCTGTGCAGGATGATGCTGGACAGAGTGGGAAGTCATTAAACAATTGAAAAAGGAGATGCATAGGATGGAAGAGAAATTCGATTTAATTGTAATTGGGACGGGTTCGGCTGGTTCGGCCGCAGCGTTGAAATGCAGGAAAGCCGGATGGAAAGTAGCCATCATCGATGCGAGACCGTTTGGAGGCACTTGTGCCATTCGCGGATGTGATCCCAAAAAGCTGCTAGTTGGCGTTGCCGAGATGATTGAAAATGTTGAAAGAATGAGTGGTAAGGGTGTCGCTTCCACTGCCACAATCGATTGGCCGGAATTGATGGCGTTCAAACGGACGTTTACAGAACCGGTTCCGGAAAATCGGGAAAAAGGATTTGAAAAAGCCGGAATTCGAACC
>CAZGMW010000379.1:0-2227 GCA_964526895.1 uncultured Planococcus sp.
AGCAAAATTTTATTAAAATGAGAGCAGTGAAAGGCGGTTACTTCTATGAAAATCGTAAATTGGAGCTACGCAAAACGTTATAATATAAAAGCGATCTTTGATGAATTTCCCCACGTTGTCGTGTGGTTCCGCCAAATCGGCGGCTATTACTTCATATTTACCATGAAAGGCCTGACTCCGGAACACATTCCAACGCGCCGGGATTATGTGAAAATGGAGTATTTACTAAACAAAGACCTCGGTATGCTTGAAGCTTATAAGGAACGGAAGTATAAGGTTTAAATATTAATCATCTCTTTCCTAACCGCACTCTTTTAGTTTAACGAACACTGCGCTCAGATGCTATCTGTTTCGGGCTGTTTCGTGGTATACTAATGGCATTGTGAAATTTAGGAGGTACGACTTAATGATAGCTGTAAATGACGTAAGTTTGCGTTTCGGGGACCGCAAATTATTCGAAGATGTGAATATCCAATTCAACCCCGGGAATTGCTACGGATTGATCGGAGCCAATGGTGCCGGCAAATCGACTTTCATCAAAATCCTGTCCGGTGACCTTGAAGCACAATCCGGAAATGTCTATATGGGTTCAGGCGAACGCCTTGCTGTATTGAAACAGGACCACTTTGAATATGAAGAAAAACAGGTACTCGATACCGTAATGATGGGCTATAAGAAATTGTATGATGTTATGACTGAGAAAAACGCCATCTATATGAAAGAAGATTTTTCTGATGAAGACGGCATGCGCGCAGCTGAACTCGAAGGTGAATTCGCAGAGTTGAACGGATGGGAAGCAGAATCTGAAGCTGCAATCCTGTTGCAGGGCCTAGGCATTTCGGATAGCCTTCACGACAAGAAAATGGCTGAACTTTCCGGTTCCGACAAAGTGAAAGTGCTTTTGGCACAGGCGCTTTTCGGTAAACCAGACGTCCTTCTTCTGGATGAGCCTACCAACCACTTGGATCTTAAAGCGATACAATGGCTGGAAGATTTCCTCATGAACTTTGAAAACACTGTCATCGTTGTTTCGCATGACCGCCACTTTTTGAATAAAGTCTGCACGCATATTGCAGATTTGGATTTCAGTAAAATCCAGCTTTATGTAGGCAACTACGATTTCTGGTACGAATCCAGCCAATTGGCTACCCGCCTGGCATCTGACCAGAACTCTAAAAAAGAAGAAAAAATCAAAGAACTGCAAGCCTTTATCGCCCGCTTCTCGGCTAACGCTTCCAAATCGAAGCAAGCCACGTCGAGGAAAAAAATGCTCGATAAAATCGAGCTTGACGATATCCGCCCTTCTTCAAGAAAATATCCTTTCGTCAACTTTACGATCGGCCGGGAAATCGGCAATGACGTATTGACGGTTAAGGACTTGAGCCAGACAGTCGACGGCAATAAACTTTTGAGCGGCATCAATTTCAATATGAATAAAGATGATAAAATCGTCTTGATCGGTGACCCTCTTGCCAAATCTGCATTGCTTCGTATACTTGCAGAAGAAGATGAGCCTGAAGCAGGATTTGCACGTTGGGGTGTCACAACTTCACGCGCTTACCTTCCGATTGATAACACAGCTTATTTTGAAGGCAGCGAATTGTCGCTTGTCGATTGGCTTCGTCAATACTCACCAGAAGACGAAAGCGAAACATTCCTTCGCGGATTCCTCGGAAGAATGCTGTTTTCCGGCGAAGAAGTGAAAAAGAAACCGTCTGTATTATCAGGTGGGGAAAAAGTTCGTTGCATGCTTTCGAAAATGATGCTGTCTCACGCAAACGTATTATTGCTTGATGAGCCGACCAACCACTTGGACTTGGAGTCGATTCAAGCATTAAACAACGGCATGATTGCATTTAAAGGCGCAATGGTCTTCACCTCACATGACCATCAGTTCATCCAGACAGTTGCCAATCGTGTGATTGAAATCCGTGAAGACGGTTCAATCCTAGACAAACAATTAACTTACGATGAGTTCCTTGAATGGAAAGAATCCCAAGGCATCACAAACTAAACAAGAAAATCCCGCCACATAGAAACTGTGGCGGGATTTTTCAAACTGCCGAGAAACTATTTTTTTCTTTAATCATTGCGCTTTAGGCGGAAGCTTTCCGCGGGGAGCGGCCTGAGCCTCCTCGTCCGCTTCGAAAACCGATGCTCCTGCAGCGCCCTGCGCTTCGTCGCAAAGGTTCGACCGAATGCTGTTCGGTCAAACCTTCCCTGCGGG
>CAZGMW010000380.1:0-2224 GCA_964526895.1 uncultured Planococcus sp.
TTATGATAATTTCCATGTTTACCGATCAATGGATCTTTATGTTCTCTGGATCAGTGCCATCCGTACTGGCAGGAAGTATCGGCATTTTTTTTATTATCCAGCAAGCCAGAAAGACTGAGGAAGAAGAAACATAAAAATTGTCTCAGAAAAAAGCGCGGAGAAATCCACCGCGCTTTTTTTCATTTGATTTTTTGCACATCACAAGAATACTTTCTCCCCCAATACTCAATGGAAGGGGAGCGGGCTGAAAAATGGGATGAAAAAACAGGCTTCACTTGGAAGCCTGTTTTTTGCCCTGCATTATTTCAATGATTACGAGACCGATCGTAATTCCAAGGAACACATTGATAATCAACGGTTCCAGGAATTGATCACGGAAGATGAATGCCACGGTTAAAATATAAAAAGCACCTTGTGCAATTTTTGCAGTGGTGGGAATCTTATCTTTAGGATACCTTACTCGCGCCAGCTGGAAGATGACAAACGACACCAGCAGCACCAGGAAATGTGGCCAATACAGGTTATCCACTGTATTGTTGACGACTGCATAAATGATAAGCGGAATTATATAGAAAAGAACAGAATTCACAAAATCACCTTTCCGGACTACTTTCTTGAATTGTCTTGCTGTCTGCTACTGTAAAGTGTATACAGATTGTAGATGGCAAAAATGACTGCCAAAGTCACTATTACGATTGAAATGATGGGATAAACTGCTGGCCCATTTTCCATAATCTCATTAATCCGTGTATAGATAATCCACGGTCCGACGACCAGTATAAATATATCAAGTGCTGTACCCAATTTTGTTCTCATGAAATTCCTCCCATAGCATGTACTCTCTTAATCTTATCAGAAACGTTATGGAAGTGGTGATTGAAATAAGATTTTCGAATCCAATCAATCTTTTTTGTTCGCTCGGAGAGCAGTGCCGGCCAAATCATGTGCGGCTCGATTTTGTGAATCAGGTATCCATTTGATAAAACAGTATGAAAATGACTTTGACAATTTCAAAGCTTCATCGAGAAGCGGTTTATAGACCGGATTTTTGATGAATTCTTTTTCAAAAGCATCAACTACCACTTTTGAATCCGATTTTATTGAAACCAGGTCCGAAGTCAATTCCGCAGCAAGTTCAAGCCCTTTTACAAGAGCAGTAAATTCTGCGACATGATTATCCATGACGCCGACAAATTCACTCCATTTGATCAACTGGCCCTCCCCGCGGATGAAAACCCCGACTGCGCTTACTTTTGGAGAACCTGCAGTTGCGGCATCAATATAAATTTCAAGCATTGCTTACACCTGCTTTTCGTCGTTTGGTGTGATTCTTTTTGCGATATATCCAAAAGGTGTATCCATGATGGAAACGATGAATTTCAACACATAAGTCGAAATGAATATTTGCACCCAAACATTAAAAGGAAAGACATTGTAAAAGGCGATGCTGGTGAAAATAAGTGTATCCAACAATTGGCTCAATAGGGTTGAGCCGTTGTTACGGATCCAGAACTGGCTGTCTTTCGGAAACATTTTCCGAAGAGCAGTAAAGATGACTACATCAAGATGCTGGCTCGCCAAATACGCAATCATACTGGCGATGGCAATCTGTGGAACCAGACCGAAAATGGTTTCAAGTGATCCATGAGCAAAATCGCTTTCTTCCGGAATGAAAGAAAGACCGAATTGCATGGCAATGACCATCACGAGTAAAGCTGAAAAGCCCAGCCAGACGGCTTTTTTCGCTTCTTTTTTACCGTACTTCTCATTCAAAATATCCGTAGCGAGAAAGGTTGAAGCATAAAGGCTGTTTCCGAGTGTAGCAGTCAAGCCGATGATTTCAATCGTTTTGGTGACTTGGATATTGGCCAATATTGTTGACATGGCAACCCAGGCAAATAAACCGGATTTTCCGAAAAACTTATACATGATTAAGAGCATAGTGAAATTGGCCACAACAAAACCGAGGCCCAATACTTCATTGAACAAATTAAATTCCTCCTTAGTTTTGGTAAAGCGGGAGTTCACGAACCGCTTGGATGCTAAAAAATATCCTTTGACAGTATAACTATTGTTGGAATAAAAAACAAACAAGTAGTAGAATGATGAAACGGCTATTTTATAAGAGGTGACTGCGTGAATAAATTATCGATCATCAATGAGATAGATGAAATGCTGAATACGTATTGCGAAGGTTGTTTTGTCCGGACGCAAATCCGTAAAG
>CAZGMW010000381.1:0-2218 GCA_964526895.1 uncultured Planococcus sp.
TGATGGGGCGTACGCACGGCGTACACGCTGAGCCGACGACTTTCGGTTTGAAACTAGCCTTATGGCATGAAGAAATGAAGCGTAACCTGGAACGTTTTGAAGCGGCGGCAAAATCCATCGAAACGGGCAAAATGTCCGGTGCAGTCGGAACATACGCCAATATTGATCCATTTGTTGAAGAGTATGTATGTAAGGAACTTGGACTTGCGGCATCTCCAATTTCAACACAGACTTTGCAGCGGGACCGTCATGCGCAATACCTGAGTGTACTGGCTTTGATCGCCTCATCCATTGAAAAGTTTGCGACAGAAGTCCGGGGGCTACAGAAATCGGAAACACGTGAAGTGGAAGAGTTTTTCGCTAAAGGCCAAAAAGGTTCATCGGCCATGCCGCATAAACGGAATCCAATTGGTTCTGAGAACATGACGGGACTGGCCCGTTTGATCCGTGGTTATATGCTGACTGCTTATGAGAACGTTTCGCTTTGGCATGAACGCGATATCTCACACTCGTCTGCAGAGAGAGTAATCCTGCCTGATGCGACGATCGCTTTGAATTATATGCTGAACCGTTTCGGCAATATCGTGAAGAATTTGACGGTGTTCCCGGAAAACATGAAACGCAATATGGATTCGACACTCGGTTTGATTTATTCGCAGCGTGTACTTTTAGCATTGATCGATAAAGGGATGGCTCGTGAAGCGGCGTACGATCTGGTGCAGCCTTGTGCGATGGAAGCGTGGGAAAACCAGACGCATTTCCGCAAAGTTGTGGATGCGAATGAAACGATCACTTCTCAGCTATCAAAAGAAGAACTGGATGATTGCTTCGATTATAACCATCACTTGCAGCAAGTGGACATGATTTTCAACCGGCTCGGATTAAACTAAACGGAGGTCTCCCTACATGGAAAAAGGTCAGCTATTGTACGAAGGCAAAGCGAAGCGCTTATACGCAACGGACGAACAGGATATTTTATGGGTGGAATACAAAGATTCAGCGACAGCTTTTAATGGTGAAAAGAAAGCGGAAATTACCGGAAAAGGTATGTTGAACAATAAAATTACATCATTGATTTTCGAAAGATTGCAGAAAGCGGGAATTGCTTCGCATTTCGTTGAACAATTGTCTGACCATGAACAGCTGGTCCGTCAGGTTTCAATCATTCCGGTCGAAGTTGTAGTGCGGAATATTGTTGCCGGCAGTATGGCTAAACGCCTTGGTTTGGAAGAAGGAACGGTTTTGAAGCGCCCGATCGTTGAATTCTATTATAAGGATGACGCACTCGGCGATCCGATCATTACGGAAGATCATATTGAAATGCTGGAACTGGCATCAACAGAAGAAATTCAGGAGCTGCGCGTAAAGGCGCTTGAAGTAAATGAAATACTGATCGGCTTTTTCACAGAAGTTGGCGTGGATCTTATCGATTTCAAAATTGAATTTGGCCGTGATAATGACGGGGAAATACTGTTGGCGGATGAAATTTCTCCAGATACATGCCGCCTCTGGGATGCAAAAACGAAACAGAAACTCGATAAAGATGTATTTCGCCGGGATCTTGGCAATTTAACGGAAGCGTATGAACTCATTTTAGCTAAACTGGGAGGACAACATTCATGAGAAAAGTAAAAATCTACGTCACTTTGCGCGAAAGCGTATTAGATCCACAAGGGTCTGCAGTAATGGGTTCACTTCATAAGATGGGTTATAAAGAAGTTGAAGATGTACGGATCGGCAAATACCTGGAATTGATGATTTCCGATGACGCAAATGATGTTGATGCACTTGTAAATGAAATGTGCCAGAAGTTATTGACGAACACGGTGATTGAAGATTACCGGTTCGAAATCGAGGAGGCTGTCTCGCAATGAAATTCGCAGTAATCGTATTTCCTGGATCCAATTGTGATTTGGATATGTACCACGCGGTCAAGGATGAACTGGGTGAAGAAGCAGAGTACGTATGGCATGATTCAACTGATTTAAGCGGCTATGACGGCATTCTATTGCCAGGAGGCTTTTCATATGGCGATTACTTGCGCTGCGGCGCGATTGCCCAGTCTTCACCGGTGATGGATGAAGTGAAAAAAGCGGCGGAAGCAGGCAAACCGGTGCTCGGCATTTGCAACGGTTTCCAGATTCTTACCGAAGCAGGGCTCCTTCCAGGTGTTCTGCTGCGCAATAAAAACTTGAAATTCATGTGCCGTACGGTCGGC
>CAZGMW010000382.1:0-291 GCA_964526895.1 uncultured Planococcus sp.
AAGAGGCGCTGGCTGCTTGAAACGGACGTGTCCACTATTGACAGTACACCTCACCATGCCACAATCGATCCGCGCGTGCTTGGCTTAACCTAGCAAACAACATATTCCCTCATGAGCAAGAAAATCTTGGCCGAACCTGTGTTGGCTGGTACTTCCGTGGCCGATCTCTTGGACGAATATCTCAAGGAGTGGCTTCGGAATCAGACTTGCATGATCGCTGGTCATGAACAACAAGCCATGATCGAGCTAGTGCGCTCAGCGGACCTTCATGCGTATTTCCTTCATTTTTTC
>CAZGMW010000382.1:301-2218 GCA_964526895.1 uncultured Planococcus sp.
AAGTCCAGAACTTACGGCGGACTTCGCGCACAAATGCAATATGATCAGAATTGGATTAGTTCCGTTCATGCGTATTCTGCTGCCATTACTTGAGCACTTCGGTGACGGTATTCCTTGGCAACCATCGAAGGAAGGCCATGCTTCGTGGGCAGATAATGTCCTGAATGATTGCGGAGAATTGACGTTACTACGGCGGCTTGCTGCCGCTGAACGATATGGTCTGGTTCAATGCATGGCGCACTCGAGGAATCACGTATCCATCCGCATACTCGCCACTGATACCGATGCACTCGATCGTGCGGACCAAGTCTGGCTGTCCAGTCGTACTCATGAAGGTCAGCGTGAATTACAGGACGATTGGAGTCGACAAATGTTGGGTTGGGCGCGGGACAGGATCGATCAGTATGTTGGCATACATCGGGATCACTTCATACAGTACGATTCCGATATTGAATTGCTGGCTTTGTATCAGAGACAGGCGCGATGTCTCCTTTCCGGCTCACCGGAGGCGGATGCCCTTCCGGATCATGTGAAGCTTGGCCCTTTCACGTTTGGTGAATGGAAAGAAATCGCTGCTACCGGAGCGGCGCGAGCGCTACTTCATATTTCATTTGCAACCCGACTTTCCACACTCAACAAAGGAAAGCTTAATCTCCGCAATCTGCTGACGATTTTCGTGCGGCATGAGGACCTGAGAGAAGTGTGGAGCGAACAAACGGGGGTCGGGTGTGAAAAAACTCTGGACCAGATTTCAGATATCTTCATGATGACCTCCGAACACGCAGAGGACTACTTCGTGAGTCAGGATTCGCCGCTACCTTACAATATTCGTTTTGGAAAATATTTTGCTTTACTACCGCAGTTTGGATACCTGAACAACATTTGCTCTTTCCTCGCGGCGCAACTCAAACGCAAGTATCGCAGGGATTGGGATAGTGCCGTCAACTACCGTGAAGCCAAGTTTCAAAGTGATTTGTACACTTTGCTTCCCCTGCCCGTGTACCAACGTGGGCGAGAAAATTTCGTGATTCAAAGACCATGTGGTGCCCGTGATACCGATATAGACGCTGTACTATACGAAACCAGTACAAAATGCATGTACTTGTTTCAACTGAAATGGTTTGACATTTTTGAATACAACTGGAAAGAACGCCAAAGCAAAATAACGAATCTGCTCAAAGCGAATCGATGGGTCGATCAGGTTATCGCATGGCACACATCACGGTCACCTGAAGCAATCGTTTCAGAGCTGGGCTTGGAAAGGTCTTCAGCGAAGCCCTTACTCGACATTCGTCTCATTGTGCTCACACGTACCGCTGCGCGCTTTGGAGGACTCCACGATTTCGACAAGCGGGCCGCCTGGATGTCTTGGCCGCAGCTATGCAGAATTATCAGCGAGAACAAAGATTGCATCGCCCCTCTGGAACTAGCCTGGCAAACAGCCGGCATGAAAAAAGATTCGCAATGGGAGGCATCCAGCATACCGACCACGTACGACTTCCCTGGACTACAAGTCGATTTATACCGCTAACTGCGCTGAATGGCTACTGCGATAGCCAGCCGATTGCCTCCTCTATGGTATGGCGACTTCGACTGAGATGTCGTAACCGTGCAGCGCCGCGACAATTTCCGCAACCCTCGCGTCAGCTGTGATAAAAACGAGGTTCGATCGGCACACATTATTTGCCTTTCACTCGCCGTTTAGCCGAGAAAACTCAAACTCGGCCAATCGCTCAAGCGGGATTCCATTGGAAAACTTGTCGATTAATGTGAAGGGAATCAGGTACATGCGCTTTTCGCCAGTTGCTCGCTTCAAAATGATTTCGAGGTCAAAAAAGGCATGAGTTCTTCGGAAATCCACATCGCCGTATTCTTCGACCGGCACCATAACTGGCTGGTTCAGTTCAGATCCAATTT
>CAZGMW010000383.1:0-2213 GCA_964526895.1 uncultured Planococcus sp.
GTCCAAAGCGACGAAGCGGCTTATTTACAGTGATTCTTTAGTTCAACCAATATAGTTCCAGGATAGCTTTCTGCAACAAATGTCCTTCTATAACATGGTGAATGCGTCAAAATGGCGGACAATTATCCAGAAAACTAGAATTATAAAAGCCACTCCCGAAGGAATGGCTCTACAAAAATCTATCACTTTTTATTCTTCCGAAATGATTTCAGCTTTTCATAAATTCCAGCAAACTTTTTCTCTTCGCCGGCGATGACCGGTTTGTAGAATTCTGTTTTCTGAACTTCTTTCGGCAAGTAGTCCTGATCGGCCCAGCCGCCGAATGATCCAATCGGCGTATCGTGTGGATAGATATAGCCGCCGTGACCCAGTTCGGCACTGCCCGCATAATGCGTATCGCGGAGATGCATCGGGATATCGCCAGTCAGTCCTTTATTGATGGCGGCAGTTGCTGCGTCGATTGCCTTATAGGCTGAATTGGATTTCTCTGAAAGACACATTTCAGCGACAGCCTGCGCCAGTGGAATGCGCGCTTCCGGCAAGCCTAAACGATCAGCTGCCTGGCAGGCTGCAAGCACATGCGGGCCGACAGAAGGATTCGCAAGTCCAATGTCTTCATACGCCATGACGAGCAAGCGGCGGGTGACTGCGGTCAAATCACCGTTCTCGAGGAGATGCGCCAGATAATACATGGCGGCATTAATATCACTGCCGCGGACGGATTTCTGAAGAGCCGACAGGAGATTGAAGAAATGGGAGCCTTTTTTGTCACCAAACACGCCAACGCGTTTGATCATCTGCTCGATCATACTATCTTCGACAATGTATTTGCCATCTTCTTCATCAGACGCTATGACAATCGACTCGAGCATCGTCAATGCCTTGCGCGCATCGCCATTGGTTCCTTCTGCGATGCGTTCGACCTGAGCAGGGGAAATTTCAATCTCTTCCCGGCCGAGTCCACGCTTCGGATCTTCCAAAGCCGACTTGAGCAATTGGACGATGTCTTCATGAGTCAATCGCTTCAATTGTTTTATTTCACCACAGCGTGAACGGATTGCCGGATTGACATCGTGGAATGGATTTTCTGTTGTGGCGCCGATCAATACGATCGAGCCACTTTCCACATGCGGCAATAATGCGTCCTGCTGAAGTTTATTGAACCGATGGATTTCATCAAGGAATAGGAGGACTTTTCCGGTAACGCGTGCTTCACGGACAACATCTTCGACATCTTTCTTGCCGGAGGTGGTTGCGTTTAAAGCGATGAATGGGAGGTTCGAAGTGCCCGCAATGGCGTGAGCGATCGATGTTTTTCCGATTCCCGGCTCACCGTACAGCAGCATAGACGGAACGTGGCCGTTATTGATCATCTTATATAGAGCGGTATGCTTTCCGATGACATCCTGCTGTCCCACCACTTCATCGATGGTGCGCGGCCGCATGCGAAAAGCCAATGGTTCGTTCTGCAAAGAAAAAACTCCTTCCGTACATCTGTTCCATTAGTATAGCGCGACAGCTTTCAAAAGTCATTGCAAGTCCAAAAACCTGATTTATGCTATACTATTTTGAAGAATAATGGAATCTTAATCAGAGGTGTATATATGAAAATTTCCACAAAAGGCCGCTATGGCTTAACGATAATCATCGCACTTGGCAAAGAATATGGTGAAGGGCCGCTGCCTTTGCGAAAAATTGCAGCTGAACACGATTTGTCCGAAGCATATTTGGAGCAATTGGTTGCGCCACTCCGCAATGCCGGACTGGTGAAAAGTGTGCGAGGCGCGTATGGCGGTTACATGCTGTCACGTCATCCGAAAGAAATATCAGCTGGTGATGTCATACGCGTTCTTGAAGGGCCGATCCAGCCGGTCGAAGGAATCGAGGACGAAGCACAGCCGCAGCGAGAACTGTGGATCCGCATTCGTGATGCGGTCAAGAATGTACTGGATACAACAACGATTGAAGACCTGGCAAACCAGCAGGAAACCACAACTGAAAATTATATGTTTTATATATAGAGGAGTTTAGATGATGAATCGAATTTATCTTGACCATGCGGCCACTTCTCCGATGCATCCGGAAGTGGTCGAATTATTTTCACACAGACTGTCGGAAGTTTACGGTAACCCTTCGAGTATGCACGGTACGGGACGGGAAGCCAGAAAAACACTGGACGAAGCACGCGCGGCTTTGGCGAAAAGCATAGGTGC
>CAZGMW010000384.1:0-2211 GCA_964526895.1 uncultured Planococcus sp.
GCTACGCACTTCGTCGCAAAGGCATTATCCTCGCAGGCGTCGGCTAATGCCTTCGGAGCTGTTTTGCGGAATATCGGTTTTCACTTTTTCTTTCTCCACAAGCTGAGGGTTTTATTTATGGCCAACGATGGATGCTCCTATCACTTTCGAAATACATTGAAAGTACTGACATTTTTCATTATAGTGAAAGAGTAAGTATTGCGAGAATCGAAATAGTTCCGAGGAGGAAATAATGTGGCTAAAAAAGCAGTGGAAGTCAAAGATTTAACGAAATTGATATCGGTGGCAGATCCGCATATTTCGCCGGACGGAACAGAAGCGGTATTTGTGAGAACGCATATCGATGAAGAAGAAAATACATACATAACCAATCTCTGGCATGTCGAGATTGCTACTGGTGAATTGACACAATGGACGCACGGCAAGCAGCGTGTCTCTTCTCCGCAATGGTCGGCAGACGGTAAGTCTGTGGCATTCCTGTCTGACCGTACTGAGAAAAACCAATTATATGTTTTATCTTCAAAAGGCGGGGAAGCGCGAGAGCTGACCGATTTTGAAAAAGGGATCAACAGCTTCCGCTGGTCACCATGCAATAAAAAAATCTGGTTTGATGCGTTGGTGAAAGAAAACCAGACTTTCACGGACAAGGAAGAAAAAGAAGAAAAGAAACTGCCGGAGCCTTATATTGTGGATAAGATGAAATACAAAATGGATGGCATGGGTTTATTGCCAAAAGAGTTTCATCGGCATATCGGCGCCATTGACATTGAATCGAAAGAAGTTGAACAGATTACCGAGGGGACACACCATCATGGATTAGAAGCTGTTTCGCATGACGGCGGCAAGCTTGTTTACGGGGTGACCCGCGAAGAGAATCTGGATTTCGTCTTCCGTCAGCCTTTATTCATTTATGACGTTGAAAGCAAAAAAGAGACAGTGCTTGTCGATGAAGAAGGTTATTTCGGAGATGCGGTATTTTCACATGACGATGCAAATATTGCCTATGTCGGCAGCACACGCCAATTCCAAAATGCCACACATACCGAACTTTATGTTCATACACTTGCTTCAAATACGTCCATCTGTTTAACAGAAGGCATGGATGTTCCGGTCGGAGATTATGTTGTAGCGGATCATCAGCAGAGTGCAAATGCACCTGGTGCCGTTTGGACGAAAGACGACCATCTATATTTCCAGATGTCGACGATGGGCGACGTGCGCCTGTATTTTGCATCGCTTGACGGGGCAGTCTATCCGGCTTCACCGGATATGGAGCATGTCTATGGTTACGATGTGGCGCAGAGCGGCGAGTTCGCATTGGCGACGATTTCCAATCCGGTGGAACCTGGCGAATTGTATCTATTGACGATTGCGACGGGTGAACGGAAAGCGCTGACTCAATTCAATAAAAATTATTTGGACGAAACGGAATTAATCGCTCCCGAATTGATCATTGCCAAAGGAGCCGAAGATTGGGCAGTCCACGGCTGGCTGATGAAGCCTCGTGGATTCAAGAAAGGGAAGAAATATCCGCTGGTTGTTAATATCCACGGAGGTCCGCATGCCATGTATGCCAATTCCTTCTTCCACGAAATGCAATTGCTTGCAGCTCGTGGCTTCGGTGTTTTGTACGTCAATCCACGTGGCAGCCACGGCTACAGCCAGGAATTTGTCGACGCGGTTCGTGGCGATTACGGCGGCGGAGATTACGAAGATATTATGAAATCTCTCGACGGTGCCATTGAAGCGAACGACTGGATCGATACGGACCGTCTCGGTGTTACCGGCGGCAGTTACGGCGGATTCATGACCAACTGGATTGTCGGCCATAACAACCGCTTCAAGGCAGCTGTTACACAGCGCTCCATTTCCAACTGGATTTCATTCTTCGGCGTATCCGATATTGGCTACTATTTCTCGGAGTGGCAGATGCAGGCGGACATGACAGACGTCGATAAGCTATGGGAGCATTCTCCTTTGAAATATGCGAAGAACGTCGAGACACCGTTATTGATCCTGCATTCGGAAAATGATTTCCGCTGCCCGATCGAACAGGCGGAGCAATTGTATATCACCCTGAAGAGTATGGGGAAAGAAACGGAATTTGTCCGTTTCCCGGAAGCCGACCATAACCTCTCCCGCACAGGCAAGCCGAATCTCCGCTTTGCGCGACTCGAGCAGATTGTAGGCTGGATGGAGAAGTATTTGTAA
>CAZGMW010000385.1:0-2211 GCA_964526895.1 uncultured Planococcus sp.
CGATATTCCGCAAAACAGCTCCGAAGACATTAGCCGACGCGTGCGAGGCTATGTCTTTGCGACGAAGCTAGCGCAGCGATGCAGGAGCACGATTTTTTTACCTCTGCACCCTGGGAGTCTTCGCTGTTTTGCTCCATATCTAGAAATGAACTCAGCGAAGGCGCGTCGCCGGACTGGGCGGAGCAATAAGACGAGTGTTCTTCTCGGCTTATTGCGACGAGCAGTGCGCAGGAGCATAATCTTTGCACTTGTCCAAAGCGCCGAAGCGGTATAAAAGGATACTCCTTTAACTCAACTTATACAGTAAGAAAGAGGTGTTTGAATTGGCAGTTCTGGAAGTCGAATCGTTAACAGGGGGATATACCCGAAAACCGGTATTGAAAGATGTTAGTTTTTCAATCAAAAAAGGTGAACTTGTCGGCTTGATCGGTTTGAATGGAGCAGGCAAAAGTACCACTATCAAGCATATAATCGGAATCATGCAAGCGAAATCAGGTGAAATCCGTCTGAACGGCAAGAGTTTTCAGGAAGACATGGATGCTTACCGATCATCTTTCTCCTATATTCCGGAAACGCCTGTCTTATATGAAGAGCTTACTTTGCGTGAACATCTGGAATTGACGGCAATGGCTTATGGCCTTGATCAGGATACATTCGAAAGACGTTCT
Source organism: uncultured Planococcus sp. (assembly GCA_964526895.1). GTDB lineage: Bacteria > Bacillota > Bacilli > Bacillales_A > Planococcaceae > Planococcus. The sequence goes on from CAZGMW010000385.1 coordinate 669, forward strand.
GCGGAATTATTGAAGGAGTTCAGAATGGAAAAGAGACTGAAATGGTTTCCTTCCCATTTTTCGAAAGGAATGCGCCAAAAAGTAATGATCATGAGTGCTTTTTTGGTCAACCCGGCGCTTTATATCATTGATGAACCGTTTGTGGGGCTCGACCCCTTAGGCATTAAATCTTTGCTGGACCAAATGGAAACACAAAAGAAAAAAGGGGCTTCGGTTTTGATGTCCACCCATATTCTTGCGACTGCCGAGAAATATTGCGACCGCATCATTTTGCTGCATAACGGAAAAGTGCGCGCAATCGGGACGATGGCTGATCTGCGAAAAGAATTCGGCATGCCCCATGCAACGCTTGACGATCTTTATATCGCAATGACCGAGGATGATGACAATGAAGAACCTGCATGATGTTTGGTCCAAGCGCATCCGCAGCTATACAGTGGAAGTGCAAAACTATTTTAAATACATTTTTACCGGACATATTGCTGTAGTCCTGCTTTTTGCAATCGGTGCAGCTGGTTATGCCTATAGTGACTGGGTGCAGAACGTTCCTGAAAATTTCCCGGCAGCTTTGCTGCTGGCTGTCATTTTTGGCTTACTGCTTGCATACAGCCCACCGTCTACTTTGCTGAAAGAAGCCGATATGGTTTATTTTTTACCACTGGAAAGTAAATTGGACGAATTTTTGAAGCCTGCCAGACAATGGTCCTTCCTGTCCCAATTGTATTTGCCCGTCATCGCATTTATTGTATCGCTGCCAATGGTTAATGCGATATACGGATTGGAAACGTCCTATCTGATCGGATTCCCTCTATTGGTATTGATAATTAAATGGTGGAATATCCAGACTGAGTTTTCTTTCAGAAAAGCGTTTGCTGGCCAAAAATCCTGGTTGGACCGCTTAAGCCGTTTTGTATTGGTATTTGCCTTTACATATTTCTACGTCGATAATCTGGTGTTTGTCGCTGCTTTGCTTTTATTTGCCATGATTGTGTATGGCAAATTGGTGCAGAACCGGGCGGCAGGGCTGCCATTTCCATACGAGCACTTCGTTCGGCTGGAAGAAAATCGCATGCTGCGTTTCTATCAGTTTGCGAACTATTTTACAGATGTTCCTCAGATCAAAGGGAAGATCAAGCAGCGCAGCTGGCTGAATTGGGTCTATAAATTTATCGGGAAGAATCCGAAAGATGCCCATTATTATCTGGTATGGCGCACATTCATACGTTCTGATGAATTATTTTATCTATGGGTGCGGCTCACCATACTGACCATCGCTGGCGTAATGCTGATTCCTTTCACTATGGCCATGGCAATTTTTGCCGGTGCATTGGCTTTCGCGACGGCGATCCAATTATGGCAGGGTTTGAATCATACACAGCATTTCCGGATGGACAATCTTTTTCCGTTATCGCAGTTCACCAGGGAACGTGCTGCAAAAAAATTGATACTTATTCTGCAGCTCCTGCAGGCTTTATTGGCTGCTGCAGCTCTTCTTTTTACAGGCGCTTATATTTCCGCAGGAATCATTTTTACAGTGATTATC
>CAZGMW010000386.1:0-2193 GCA_964526895.1 uncultured Planococcus sp.
CCATTCATCCGTTCCTTGTTGACATAAGTTTCCGGTGTACCCGCCATTACAGTTATGTCACGGTGATTTCTTTCAAGCAAATATCGGGCAATTTCGTTGCTGGCTTCAGCGTTATCGATGGACACGCTGCCGATCAGTCCATTTTCTGTTTCGTTCATGATATCGAGCACCACGCAAGGAAGACTTGTATCGATCAATTCCTTGTAATATTGGTCATCCGTCCTTATTCCCTGCAGGATTGCGCCGCCTATATTCCGTTCGCGGCAATATTGGACGTAGCTTTGCTGCTTTTGCTTTTGCGAATCGATCAGGTAAATGGATAGTTCGAACCGGCTTTCGGAAACTGCCCGGTAGACTCCTTTAAAGATATCGAACGCATTATTGTCTTTCTCGTTGCCGTTCAGCACCCCTGAAGAGATCAATCCAAGAGTCATCTGCTTTTTTGAAGATAAGTTTTTCGCATTGATATTCGGTGAATAGTTCAATTCTTTAGCCACAGCTAATATCCGCTGGCGTGTCTCTTCTTTAACATCTTTATAATTATTGAATGATTTCGAAACGACGCTCACGGAAACATTTGCTTTTTGTGCAACATCTTTTATCGTCGCCACGGTAAGTTTCACTTCCTACAATAGTTTATGGGTTTTAAATGACACATCAGGCAGACTTGTTTGAAGCAGACTTTTCCCCAATTTTCTGTGTAACTCTATGAAAAGCCGAAAAAGACAGGAACGCGATCAGTGAACAGCTCAAAAGCGGAAGGAGCAATAATAATTGAGTGATGCTGATCCATAGAAGAGCTCCGCTGCTTGCCAGTATAAACAAACCTGCCAGGGGCCTTCCAGCTGAGATAAAAAAAGCATTCTTCATCCGGTCTTTGCCGGTCATTTGATAATGTACGCTGATGCACAAAAAATTGATGGTGTAAACGAAAAGCGCCAAACCGGCGAGTAGAAAGAAGAAGCTCAGACTGCTCTTCTGTGCGTAAAAGTAAAAATAGCCGTAATACCACAACAACCAGACAAACGCAAAAACTGTCCCCATTTTCGCGTCTGCTTTATATTCCCTTTTTAAGTGGATTAAATATTTTCGCGTGACGGAAGAATAATCGAATTCCACAATCCAGGCTCTTGCCACAGAAAAGACAGCGGCCGTTGCGGGGAAAACCAGGAAAGAAACGAACACCCATGCTGCAACTCCAAAAAAGGCAAGGCCGCCCGAACTGCTCATGTCTACAGTAAGAAGCAGGACAAAGAACGGCAGACTTAGTCCAAACCACATTAAATTGACGGCCGACAACCTCATCACCCATTCACTCATCGTATACAGCACGCCTGTGATTCCTTTCAGTTCGAGCATATTACCCCTCCAATGGAAAAGGGCCTATTTTATAGCGCCTTCTCCAATTCCTTTAATAATGTATTTCTGTGCAATTATATAAAAGATGACCACAGGTATTATAGTCAATGTCAGTCCAGCCATAGCCAAGTTCCATTCAATCGTGAATTCACCGAAAAAGTAGAACACCGATAGCGGAATCGTCCGCAGTTCTTTATCGATCAATGTGAGTGACGGCAACAGAAAGTCATTCCATATCAAAATGACATTCAAAATCATCACGGTAGCAGTGATCGGCGTCAAAATCGGGAAAATGATACGCCAAAAAATCCCGAACTTGGAAGCTCCATCGATTGTCGCCGCTTCTTCCAAAGAAATAGGAATCGATTTGATGAACCCGTGATAAAGAAAAACGGAAAGCGCCGCATGGAATCCAATGTTCATGAAAATCAATCCGCCAAGTGTATTATATAGCGGGATACCCGTATCCTGCGTGATTCCTGTAACCAATTGCATAAGTGGCATCATGATCGTCTGAAAAGGTATCAGCATCGTAGCAATCATCACCATAAAGATCACGGTACTGATCCGATTGCCGGATCTTGCAAGCATCCAGGCAGTCATTGAGGAAAGAACCACGATAAACACCACTGAAACAACCGTAACGTACATGGAATTTATAAAAGCGTTGACAAAATTCATCTGTTCCATCGCTTCCTGATAATATTGAAAGCTGAACTCTGACGGCAATGCCAGGGTATTTTCGTATAATTCGCTGCGGGTTTTGAAGGAGTTTACAAAGATGATATAGATGGGAGATAAAAATACCAGCGCCATCAGGAAAAGCAGTATTTC
>CAZGMW010000387.1:0-2193 GCA_964526895.1 uncultured Planococcus sp.
CCTCTATATAAGGCTCAAATTCAGGAGGATTATCAAAGAAGAAAAAAATAAAGATAATAAGTGCCACGCCAATCAGGATCAACAACTTTTTCATAATATCCTCCCCCTTTTCAAATATTCCTTTATCATGCAAACTCTATATTTATTTTACCATTAATATTCAGCATATTTTGTTAACTTAGAGAGATGCCACTTTGTTTAGTCTGGAGGAATTCGAATGAACTTGCGTGTCTTTGAGCTTTCCTGGTCCCTTCCGTTATTTATTTTGACGATGATTGCTTTGACAATAGGGCTTTATCTTTTTATGAAGAATAAAAATTACCGGAGATTCATGCCAGTCATAGTGATCGTGTATGGTCTTGTTTTCTGTGTATTGCAGATATACGTCCTCGGCAAAGGATATTCAGGAATTCTCTTTGTATTAATTTCCTGGTTGTTGTTAATACTATTATTGATTGCTATAGTATGGGTCTTTATATCAAAATTAGAAAAAACATAATTTATTCCCTAACTTCTAATTCCCTTTAATGAACTTATAATCAATAATTATTTATTGATATTCGATAAAATATATGGTATCTTCAATATAAGAAATTGTAAACGAGGTGCTGAATATGAAACGGGAAACCATCTTTTTGAAAATCGTCATCGTCCTGATGGCGCTGCCGATACTGGCAATCTGCATCTTTGTCGTGCCGCCGCTCAGCTCTTTTGTCGCTGAACTCTTGCCAGAATGGGCTTTTCTGCAATGGGTCTTCATGATTGCGCTCTACATAACGGCAATCGCTTATTTTATTGCGCTGTACCAGTCGCTGAAGCTGCTGAGTTACATCGACAAGAACATCGCGTTCTCGGAACTGTCAGTCAAAGCGCTGAAAAACATCAAGTATTGCGCGCTGACCATTACGGGGATTTACATCCTGTGCCTGCCGATCATTCTTTATATGGCCCAGGTTGATGACGCGCCTGGCCTTGGCGGGCTTGGCATGGTCATTACATTCGGTTCTTTTGTCATCGCCGTTTTTGCGGCAGTGCTCCAAAAATTATTTGAAAATGCGATTGAAATAAAATCTGAAAACGATTTAACAGTCTGAGGTGACGAAAATGGCGATTATAATCAATATTGATGTTATGTTGGCAAAACGGAAAATGAGTGTGACGGAACTGACGGAACGGGTCGGCATCACGATGGCGAACCTGTCCATCCTGAAAAACGGCAAAGCGAAAGCTATCCGCTTTTCAACTCTTGAAGCCATCTGCAAAGCACTGGATTGCCAGCCCGGCGATATTTTGGAATACCGGAATGATGAAGAAACGGAAGCGAAATAAATGACCACAAAAAGAGCCTGGAAAATTTCCAGGCTCTTTTTTCTGTCTTTATTTTTCTGCAACAGCTTCAAACGTGATGCTCTGTTTCGGACTATCCGGGTATTGACCATATTGATAATTTGCGGAAATCACAATGTCGCGGAAACCGTGATTTTCGAGTATTGTGCGGAATTCCTCTACCCCGTACCAGCGCATCGCAAAGCGTTCGAGCTCAGAATCCAGCAGTTTCCCGCATTTCCATCTCTCATAGCGGTTATGCGACACACTGAATTGATTGATGTGATCGATTTCTTTCGTCGTTGTTTCAAGTGTGATCACTTCGCCGTCTTCGATTTCCCACGAACGCAGAGTCGAATTTCCGACTTCATTGTCCGTCGGCAAATAAAGATCCATAATCAGTTTGCCGCCCGGTTTTAGATGCTGATGGAAGTTCCTCAGCGCTTTGAGCGAAGCTTCACGCTCGTGCAGCAGCAGGAATGTGCCGGCGGGAACTACGACAGCGTCATATTCCGTACCGAGCGAGAACGTCAGCATGTCCGCTTCGAAGAGATTTGGCTTCAACCCGCGTTCTTCACAATTCTTCCTGCACATCTCCAGCATTTCCGGTGAACTGTCGAATCCGTCCACGCTTAAATTATTCTCAAGCAAAGGTACGAGCATACGCCCGGTTCCGGTTGCCGGTTCGAGAATGCGCCCATCGATGCCGGCGAGCCGGTCCAGATAGAATTCCACATCGCCGAAAGACGTCCCGATCGGCTTATCGACTCCATAGACTTCCGTTGATAGCTTGCTGTAATATCCCAACATTGGATGCCCTCCTTCGCTTCGTATGATGATATTGCCATAACAATTTTATTTCCAAAG
>CAZGMW010000388.1:0-2193 GCA_964526895.1 uncultured Planococcus sp.
TTTAATCCTCCAGAACTTCGCGAAATTGTAATTCCGGATCCCGGGCCAGTTCGAAACTATAGCTGTCCCCCTGAATCAGTTCCATAGGTGCTGTTTTACCGGCGGACACTTCCACGCCGCCAATCATCGCCACTGCTTCAATGACGACAGGTTCACTGAAATTCAGATTTTGCGTAAGAATATCAAAATCCACCGATTCCCCCATGACAATCAATGATTCATCTTCATTCATGGCTGTCGGAGATGCTTGAACCATATCATTCTGGTAAAACTTAAGTTCAATGGAAGTGATTTGCTCGTCAGAACTGTTCGTCACTTGGATAATAACCATCTCATCAGGATCAGCAGTTGCCGAGTCATCTGAACAAGCCACCATTAAAATTCCGAAGAAGAATATGCTCAAAACCAAATATAATTTTTTCATGACTGCCTCCTGTGGAAATTAATATCTATCAAAAATTTGATGATTTACTAGTCTCTTACCAATCTCATACCCTTATTTCAAGCTCTCTATACTTGCCATTGCCAAAACAGGCAACGCCTTTCATTTTGATGAATGGCAGGTTTATTGATACAATATTCAGTGTAAAACTTTATTGCAGTTTCCCTCAAATCAATCAAAGGAGTTGGGACAATGAATCAGGAACAATTTGAACTCGTGAAAAATGGAAAAGGGTTTATTGCAGCGCTGGACCAAAGTGGCGGCAGTACACCAAAAGCCTTGGCACAATACGGTGTCTCGGAAGATTCTTATTCAAACGAAGAAGAAATGTATGATCTGATCCATGAAATGCGCACGCGCGTCATGACAGCACCAGCCTTCAATTCCGAGTCGATTCTCGGCGCCATCCTTTTTGAACACACAATGGACCGCAAAGTTGAAGGGAAGTATACTCCAGATTATCTTTGGGAAGAAAAAGGCGTCGTTCCTTTCCTTAAAGTTGATAAAGGTCTGGCTGATGAAGAAAACGGCATCCAGCTGATGAAGCCGAATCCGGATCTCGATGATTTGCTGAAACGCGCTAACGAACGCAATATTTTCGGAACGAAAATGCGTTCCGTAGTCAATGCAGCCAATGCAGAAGGCATCAAGAAAGTAGTCGATCAGCAATTCGAAGTGGCTGATCAAATTCTGGCTGCAGGTCTTGTCCCGATTATTGAACCGGAAGTCAACATCCAAAGCGCAGACAAAGCTGAATCCGAAGAAATTCTTAAAAAAGAAATATTGGACCACTTAAATAAACTAGGCGAAGAAAAAAATGTCATGCTCAAACTGTCGATTCCGACAGTCGATAATTTTTACAAGGAATTGATTGAACATCCGCGCGTCGTCCGTGTAGTCGCCTTGTCCGGCGGTTATTCACGCGATGAAGCCAATCAGAAGCTGACAGCCAATGAAGGCCTGATCGCCAGCTTCTCGAGAGGCTTGTCTGAAGGCTTGAATGCCAGCCAATCTGACGATGATTTCAATAAAATGATCCAGGAATCCGTGAAAACGATATACCTGGCTTCAATTACCTAAGCATATGAAAAGATGCTCCCACTTGGGAGCTCTTTTTCTTTGGGTATTCCTATTTATAAGCATGAAAAGATTTATTGCCGTTTTTCTGTAACTTTTCAGCCGGTCAGCCGTTCAAATAGTTAAGAAGAAAAGGAAAACAGTAAAAATTTATTGGACCGGGGAGGATCGATGATGAAAACACACAAATTTTTAGCCGCTTGCCTATTATTAGCAGTTGCAATTATTTTGGCAGCCTGCGGAACATCAGACGCTGGAGAATTGGATATGGGCAATGGCTCTTCCGAGGGCGTTGTGGAAGACGAGGTAACATCATTGCTTGAACAAATGGATAATGACCTTTACCGTTACACAGTCAATAATCAGACCGATGAGACAAAAACCTTCGAGTTCACGAGTGGCCAACGGTATGATTTCACCATTTCCAACGACGAAGGGGAAGAATTTTACCGCCTGTCTGCTGTCAGTACCTATATACAGGCGCTGGGGGAAGAAACACTCGAACCTGGAGAAAAGCTTGAGTATGAGTTGGAAATTCCACCATTGGAGCTGGAATCCGGTGTTTATAAGCTTACCGCGTGGTTGACGCCTGAGGAAGGTCCGATGTACGAAGCGGAAACCGAATTTACAGTCGAATAAAACGAGAGCAGCCACTCATCCGAGTGGCTGCTCTT
>CAZGMW010000389.1:0-2186 GCA_964526895.1 uncultured Planococcus sp.
AAAATTTGGATGGGATGCATTCTTCCATATCATCTTTCGCCAAATCCAACGCTTGTCTCATCAATTTTCTGAAAGTCTTCTGATGCATCGATCCCTTCAGGCTGTAAACCGGTTCAAAATCAGCGCCATCAGTGCGGGGGCCGATAGAGTGATTGGAGACTGTGATGATCTGACGGCCCCGATCCCATTTTCCGGTCAAAGTAACGATTTCGCCAATGTGCAATTTCGTTTTGACGTAATGCTGGTTGAAAAACACCGCCTTGATCAAATGGCGGCCTACCATCACTTGGACTGTCGTCCGCGATTTATTTTTGCCTAAAAAAAGGACGGAAGGCTCACTTTCGACCCTTCCCTCCACAGTTACACGCTCATTATGTGGTGTATCCACCAGATCTTTCAGCTGAAAATCTTCATGGCGGTACGGAAATGTCATTATCAGATCATTGATCGTTTCAATGTTCATTTCCTTTAAAGTTTCAGCTGCCTGTTTGCCGACGCCCTTCAGGACGGCGACAGAATCTTTACTTGCCACTGCCGACCACGGCTCCGCCGAAAATTTTCGACTCCAGCCATTTTCCTGTAGGTGTAGCCGCGAGTCCGCCTTTCGCGGTTTCTTTTAAGGCACTTGGCATCGACTGGCCGATTTCGAACATCGCACCGATCACTTCATCACATGGAATGCGGCTGGTTACGCCGGCTAAAGCCATATCTGCTGCCACAACTGCATTGGATGCACCCATGGCGTTTCGTTTCACACATGGAACTTCCACTAATCCGGCAACTGGATCGCACACCAGTCCAAGCATATTTTTCATCGTGATGGCAAATGCTTCGGAACTTTGCTGCGCAGTGCCGCCCGCCATTTCGACGATAGCTGCAGCGGCCATTGCCGCGGCTGAACCGACTTCTGCCTGACATCCGCCTGCGGCACCGGAAATCGATGCGTTATTCGCAACGACAAACCCAAATGCGCCGGAAGTGAATAGATAACGGATCATTTGTTCACGTGTAGGGTTCAATTGGTTCTTGACCGCAAATAATGTGCCCGGTACGACACCTGCAGAGCCTGCCGTCGGCGTAGCGCAGATTGTGCCCATCGCTGCATTCACTTCATTTGTCGCAACCGCTTTGCTGACAGCGTCAAGCATAAGCGTCCCCGATAATGAGTTGCCTTTTTCGATATACGCCTGCAGCAAAACAGCGTCTCCACCCGTCAGGCCCGAAACCGAATGGACCCCTTTCAATCCTTTTTCAACCGCTTCTTCCATCACTGTCAGATTTCGTTCCATCTGAACCATGATGTCTTCACGGGAACGCTGAGTAATAAGCATTTCCTGTTCAATCATAATTTCTGAGATCAATTTATTTTCATTTTCTGCACGTTCGACTAATTCTTTAACGTTGCGGAATAAAACATCCATTCGTATATCCTCCTGTTCAGTCAGCGATCCTTGTCACTTGCGTAATGTTGGGGAGCTGCCGTAATTCATCCATTATGGCTCGGTCCACTGTTTGGTCCACTTCGATCACCATTAATGCCATTTCGCCTTTTTGGCGGCGGGATACTTCCATGTGACCGATATTGATATCGTATTTATAAAGACAATTGGAAACGTTTGCAATACATCCCGAGCGGTCATCGTGAACCACAAGAATTGCCGGATGATTGCCGGAAAGCCTCAAGGGAAAACCGTTCAACTCGGTGATTTCGATTTTGCCGCCACCGATTGAAATACCGACCATCGACATTTCAGAACGGCTGTCACCAACCACAACTCTCGCCGTGTTCGGATGATCCGTATGGCCTGTTTCAGGAATGAATTCAAATTCCATACCCGCCTGTGCCGCTTCTTCAAAAGAAGTTTTGATGCGTTCATCGTCTGTATCGTAATCCAGCAGACCGCCTATGATGGCGACGTCTGTGCTGTGTCCTTTATAAGTTTCGGCGAAAGAGCCATAGAGATGGATCTTCGCCCATTCAGGCTGGCGGCCGAACAAATCTCTTGCGACTCGCCCGATGCGGGCAGCACCCGCTGTATGTGAAGAAGATGGCCCGATCATGACCGGACCGATTATATCAAAAACAGATTTGAACTTCATGGCTCAAACCCCTTTCTCTCAATTTGCGTATAGTTTCAGTTTACACGATTCGGAAGCTTTAGACAAAGATAATAAAGCATATGTTC
>CAZGMW010000390.1:0-2185 GCA_964526895.1 uncultured Planococcus sp.
ACCGCATGGATATAGCAATTTTGGCGGAGCGGGAATGGATCTCCGTAGAATTGCGGCAAGATCATATCGAAAGTTTTCTGCATTTGGGCAACAAGTTTTTCATAGATCTCTTCTTCTGAATCATAGCGGGTTTCACGGCCCTGCAGCCATTCGAAATACGACACGATAACCCCGCCGGCATTCGCCAGGATATCAGGGATAATCACGACGCCTTTATCGCTTAAGTAATTATCCGCTTCTTGTGTTGTCGGCGCGTTTGCACCTTCAACGATAATCCGCGCTTTGATGTCTTCCATATTGCCTTCGTGCAGCTGATTTTCCAGAGCAGCCAGGAATAGCACATCCACATCAAGCGTTAGAAGCTCATCGCGTCCACGGACTTCAGCTTTCGCGCCGGCTTCCGCCAATTGCTCTTCATTTGTCGGAAGATCTCCTTTGTTTTGCGCAGAGAACGCGATCAATGCCGGGATATTCAAGCCGTCTTCGTTATATAAAGTTACGTTGCGGTCACTGACAGCCACTACCGTGTTGTCGACCAACGGACATTTATACGCTTCATGTGCTGTCACGGAGCCAACATTCCCGAAGCCCTGAACAGCCACTTTCAACGGACGATGCGCCATTTCCAAAGTAGTTTTGGCGAAAATGTTGTCAGTTGAAGACAGTAATTCCTCTTTTTCTTTCAGAAAATCGTGGATCATATAACGGAATGAAAAATAGACGCCTTTACCAGTCGCTTCTCGTCTGCCTTGGGATCCACCGTTTACGACTGATTTACCGGTAAAGCTTCCAAGGTAAGGCGTGCCATGGTGGATTTTCTTGTATTCAGCCATCATCCAGTCCATTTCACGTTCGCCGGAACCAACATCCGGAGCGGGAATATCTTTATCCGGTCCGATAACGTCAGCAAAATAACGGACATATTTCCGAGAAATCGCATTTAATTCCTTCTCGGAATAATTGCGCGGATTGATGACGATACCGCCTTTGCCTCCGCCGAACGGTACGTTATGCAAGGCGTTTTTCAGTGTCATCAGGAAAGCCAGGTTCATCACTTCTTCTTCGTTCACGCTTTCATGGAAACGGATACCTCCCTTATAAGGTCCGAACGCATCGTTATGCTGAACGCGGAATGAAGGGATGCGCACCACTTTTCCATTGTCCAATGGGACACGCAAATAGGATTTATGAAGTTTGTTCGGTGTTGAAAGAATGGAACTGAGTGAAGTGAAAGCTTGCTGCCTCATGTCTTCTGTCAGCTCCGGTAAAAAACTTTCATCTTTCAATAAAGCATCAAGTGAAGATTGGATTATTGCATTTGTCGGTTCTTCCATTTTGCTGCACCTCCGAAATTAGTATCTCCTTTTTCCATACCCTATGCGGTTCGAAATATGCATGTGAGATATTCGGTTTTATTCCCAGCTGTTGTACTGCTCTTCTTCAGTGACCACCCGCAGATCGTCGGCTGTGATGAGCATGACCTGATAATCATTCTTTTCAGCGTATTGCTCCGCTTCTTTTTTGATGAATTTCGGTGAGCCGTCCGTTTCTTCATCGTACATAATCAGGATGCCATCCGAATTCCGCAGAAAAAACTTGTTCTTTTCGATAAATTGCCACGCAGCTTCGTAAGGGCGGTTCGTCAGGCTTCGGTGAAAATCCGCCTGTCGAACGATTTCTTTGTATTTCTCCTGGTTTGCTTCATTCCATTTGTTTTCCTGTTCCAAGAATGGCGTGAGAAGCGCGAATTTCAATTGTGGAAATTCTTCCTTCATCTCAATGGCAACTTCTGCCGCCCATGTCTCCACTCCCAGCTGCCCGCTGACCAGAATCCATTCCAAGCCTTCATCGATCAAAGCGCGAAAACGATTTTCCAGTGCTTTTTTTATAAAACGGACGCCAGGATTTTTATCGTCGAAAATTCCCAGCTCATGCTGTTTATATCCGGTGACCACCAATCGCTTCAACAAAATCCTCACCTCGTAATTGTTAAAATTTCGTAGTCTCAGTTTACCGCACTCCCACTCTCTTTAATACTCAGACCCAATGGGTTTGATTTATTGACGGAATAATCAATCGATTTATGTTAAAATTTCCTGCATAAAGGAGTGAAGCCGATGGTCAGTTTAGTTGATATCGAAAATGCCCGCGAAGAAATTAAAGATATTATCCACGAGACGCCGAT
>CAZGMW010000391.1:0-2177 GCA_964526895.1 uncultured Planococcus sp.
TTTTCTCTTCCTAGTGTCAGGGGACAGACGTATATCAACGTTCAGGAAATTATATCTCCGTTCAGCGAATTATTTCAACGCTCAGGAGATTATATCAACGTTCACCGATTCCTATCAGAAACCTTAGCAAGTTTTCAATTCCAGCAACCAACTCGCATTCACATCACACAACTTCTCCTACTCCCTACTAACTGCCTTCCCATAAAGCCGATCCAGATGACCAAACCCGATATCCGTATCCACTTCCCCGAAGACTTTCTCCGTATTTAAATCTTCACCCTGCAGCCAACTGTCAAAATCGAACACCACCGGCTCTTTATCTCCACCAAGCGCAAATCTGGCCTGCCCTTGTTCCGGCAAATAAACCGAAGTATGAATCGTTCCCGCCCAGCTCTTATACTGTTTGGCGAAAACGCCTCCGTCACTATCATTCAATAAACGAAAAGCTCTATCCACATCCGCCGTCTCTTCAGGCCGGCTCGTCATCGCATCCAGCCGCTCATAAGAATCCTTCAAATAATTGCGGTTCTCCGCCTGCTGGATCTCGAAATGATTCGTGCAGACATTCGCCGACCGCACATCGACAGCGCGCGGGCTCGCCTCAACAATGACGCTCTTCCCTGACCGGTCCTTCATTACATAACTGAACGAACCGCGATGCGGAATTTCCTTCAACAGCGCCACCGCTTCATCCACATCCGCACACGTCTCCAAAATGATCCGGCCAATCGTATAACAAACAAAGCCATCCCCCGGCTTTTTGCGATGCGTGAAATTATAGCCCATCGCGAGTCCTCTTTCATTCATGCCGTCCATTCTGCCCGTAATCCGCTGGGCCGGACCGATCGTCGCATAGCCCTGGCCGTCCGTCGGCTGAAATAAAACATAGCGTCCCTCATAAGTCTGCGGATGAAAATCATAATTGCGCACCAGAAAATTATCGCCCGTCACAATGGAACAGCCGGATGGCATCGCATCAATGCGGTAGCCGCCGTAATCGCGCAGCACCTCTTCCATCGGCAGCTCCAAACTTTCCTGCATGCCCGTCAGCTCATCCCAGACGCCAGGCGCAAACCGCCGAAAAGCATTCTTGGTTTCTTCCACATCGATTTCAAATCGCGGCCGTTTCGCCGTCCATTGTTTTCTTCTATTCTCCAATGTGATCGAGTCCTTTAAATATTGCCCATGCAAATACCCCAAATCAAAGTGGCTGCCCCGGAACTGCACAATATCACTATGTATCTTCTTCATCGTCTCCACCCCATCGCTTTTTTCTACTGCCATCATATCAATATCCTGAACCGGAATGCTCTTCAAAAGAGTCACTTTAAATAAAGAAAAAGACCGCCTCCAATGAATTCATGATTTCATCGAAGACGATCTTTTGAATTGCCTTGAATATAAAAAAGCACTCCCTATAGGAGCTGCTTCGCTGTTACTCTTCACCTAATTCTTCCTTAAATCCTTTTTCCTCACCTGTTGCAGCGCCTTCTCTCAAAGCTTTTGCAAACTCTTCCTGGCTCTTGAAAAAAATAACCTTCTGCTCTCTCGGACGGCTGTCCATGACTTTTGCTTGATTTGTTTTATTCATATTTTCACCTCCAACACTGAAATTCATTAGATAACTTGAGCTATCTATTTTATTCCCTTCTTCCCCAGCAATAAACATTCCGGGTATCCCATTGCATCCGCTAAGACCATTAAGTTTCTCTATGTAAAGTTAAATAAAAAATACATGAAGAATCCATTCCGGACTCTTCATGCATTCTTTATTACACTCATATTTAAGAAAAGCTTTTCCGGACATCCGCAAGAAAGCTCTCTACATCTTCTTTTGAAGTATCGAAAGAAGTGACCAGCCGAATCTCATTTTTCTCTTCATTCCATACCGCAAACGAATGCTTTTCTTGAAGCCGTCCGATCTGCGTTTTTGGCAATGAAGCGAAAACAGCATTTGACTCGACGGGTTGGGATAGTGAAATATCCTCGTACTCCATCAACCCTTCTGCCAGCAGCTGCGCCATCTGATTGGCGTGGCGGGCATTCTCCAGCCACAGGTCATCAGTTAGCAATCGCTGGAATTGAGCAGCGATAAAGCGCATTTTAGAACCCAGCTGCATCCCTTGTTTCCGGATATATTTCAGCTCAGACGCCAAGTCCTGATTGAAGCAAACGAC
>CAZGMW010000392.1:0-2175 GCA_964526895.1 uncultured Planococcus sp.
AAACCCCCAGCATAAATGCTGAGGGTTTCATCAGTTTGCTTATTGTTGTTTTAATGCCTGGTCTTTCAATGAACGGCGCAGGATTTTACCTGTTGTGTTTTTCGGTAATTCATCCAAAACCTCAAAATGCTTCGGCACTTTGTATTTCGCCAAATGTTCCGCGCAATACTTTTGAAGATCACCGGTTGTGTAAACCTGATCTTTCAATACGACATATGCATTAATCGATTCACCAAAATCAGCATCCGGCAAGCCGACCACCGCCGCTTCCAAGACGCCTGGATGCGCGAACAGCACTTCTTCGACTTCACGCGGATAGACATTGTATCCACCCACAATAATCATATCTTTTTTGCGGTCCACAATGAAGAAATAGCCTTCTTCGTCGACAGTCGCCAAGTCACCCGTATAGAGCCAGCCGTCTTTGATGGCCGCATTGGTTTCTTCCGGCATTTTATAATAGCCTTTCATGACATTCGGTCCCCGTACAATCAATTCGCCAACTTCACCGACAGCCGCTTCTTCTCCAAGCTCATTGACCACTTTATTTTCAACGTTGACAATGGAAGTGCCGATCGAACCGGCTTTTCGCTCCCGTTCAATTGGGTTGAAGCAAGTGACTGGAGAAGCTTCTGACAAGCCGTAGCCTTCTGAAATACGGACATTGAATTTGTCTTCGAAATTATGAAGCAAGGCAACCGGAAGAGCAGAACCGCCGGAAATCGCCATGCGGATGCTTTCAAAATCGGAAGGCTGCGCATCCGGGAATTGATACATGAAATTGTACATTGTCGGAACTCCAGCAAATACAGTAGCTTTTGTTGCTTTGATGGCATCAAACACATCTTTTGGATTGAAACGCGGCACCAATATAATAGTGGCTCCCTGGATCAGCGGCGCATTCACCACGACGGTCAATGCGAATACATGGAATACCGGCAATGTAGCGATAACACGGTCAGCTGAAGAAATTTTCAAATATTCACCGACATCTCTTGCATTGGAATACAGATTGCCGTGTGTCAGCATGGCGCCTTTCGGTTTACCGGTCGTTCCTGATGTATACAGGATGACTGCAGTATCATCTACTGCCACTTCCACCGGCAAAGTAACAGAAGATGCATTGAATAGAAGATTGCTGTATGCATGGACTTTGCTTTTGACTTCTTCAGGCAATCGTTTCAGTTTGTCACCGGTTGATGGATCCGTTTCACAAATGATATAGGATTTGACTGCTGGCAATGCCATATGCGCTTTTTCGACCAGTGGCAGCAAAGCATCCAATGCGATCACGACATTGGCGTCACTGTTATTCACTATGTAAGCGATTTCATCCGGCGTGTAAATCGGATTGATCGGCACAGCAGTTGCTCCGAGACGCATCGTGGCATAAAGGGAAATAAGGAAATGAGGGGTATTGCTTAACAGGAAAGCCACGTGGTCCCCTTTTTTGACTCCCAACGACTCCAGCGCATTTGCAAATTGTCCGATCGTTTGTTCAAATTCTCCGTAGGATGTGTCTTTCCCCATAAAATGGTAGGCTGCTTTGGATGGGTTCTGGCCGGCAATTTCGTGAACACGTTTAACTAAATTCATGTTTGCATCCCTCTTTCGTATTGAATGAATACTCATTCATAATTGTCGCTTTCTTCATTATAAAATAAATCTTCAGACAATACAACAGACACCGTGAAAATCACGGTGCCTGCAAGTGAGCTATATAACGCCAGCGGATCAGATAAAAATAAAGCAGCTGAACGATTGTGAATCCTGCGAGCACGACCGCCATCTCTCCCAAGATGGAAAGCTCCGCAAATTCGTCCCATACAACCTGCAGGGAAATAAAAGCAAAACTGCTATGCAATAATGCAATGATCCACGGCAGGAAAAATTGCGGCACCAATTGGCGGTTGACGATTCTGAGCAATTCCTTTTCGGTCAAGCCCAGCCGAACCAGGAGATTATATTGTTTCCGGTCTCTTTCCAAGCCCGTATAGAGTTTAAAGTAGATGAAACTTCCTGCAGCAAGCAGGAAAACCATAGCAACCATCACGCCGATAAACAGCATCAAGGCAAACGAAGATTTAAACCACCGATAATCCTCTCCCGGATTTTCGAAATAATAGGAAATTTGTTCAAAATCACCTGTTTCGAAAGCTTCATCCATTTTATCAG
>CAZGMW010000393.1:0-2175 GCA_964526895.1 uncultured Planococcus sp.
GCTTTTCTAGTGTCCAGACTCCAGTGGCCCAGCTCTTCGGGTCATAAGCCAACTCAGCTGCGTGGCAAAGAACGCCACTTCGCTGATTCGTCTTATGCCTTTCAGAGCTAAACGGGCACTGTCGCTTTTCTATACTTCCATTATCACCGGAAGAATCATCGGACGGCGTTTTGTTTTTTCGTACAGATATGGTCCGAGAACATCAGAAATATCATTCTTCAATTCCGGCCAGTCGGTATCTTTGCCGTGGATTTTCTTTTTCAGGTGGCGGTTCAACATTTGTTGGGCCTCGTAAATCATCGTTCCCGATTCGCGCATATATACGAAACCACGTGAGATGATATCGGGGCCGGACACCATTTTATTGTTTTTCATGTCGACGCTTACCACTACAATAACCAAGCCTTCTTCGGAAAGAACGCGGCGGTCGCGCAATACGATATTGCCGATATCCCCGATACCGCTGCCATCGATATAAACATCACCGGAAGGAATACGGCCGGCAACAGAAGCTTCATCTGCACCTAACGCCAATACATCTCCATTTTCCATGATAAATGTATTTTCTTCTGGAATATCACAATCAATAGCGAGTTGGGCATGCTGTTTCTGCATACGGTATTCGCCGTGGATCGGCATAAAGTATTTCGGTTTGATCAATCGCAGCATCAGCATATTCTCAGGTTGTGAACCATGTCCAGAAGTGTGGACGTTATTCAATGAACCATGGATAACGTCGGCGCCAGCGCGGAACAATAGATTAATTGTTCGGTTGACGCTGCTCGTGTTCCCCGGAATCGGAGAAGATGAGAAGACGACTGTATCATTCGGCTGAATGTGGATCTGACGGTGTGTACCGCTGGCAATTCGTGACAGTGCAGCCATCGGTTCGCCTTGTGAACCTGTGCAAAGAATCAATGCTTCATTTGCGGGAAGGCGATTCAAGGTTTGCGTATCCACAAAAGCATCTTCCGGAGCATTGATATAGCCAAGTTCACGGCCGATAGTCATAGCATTTTCCATACTGCGTCCGAATACAGCAATTTTACGCCCTTGAGCAACTGCCTCATCGGTCACTTGCTGAAGCCGGTAAATATTAGAGGCGAACGTTGCGAAAATCAGACGTCCTTCAACTTTTCGCATTATATCCTTGATCGTTTCGCCGACTTTGCGTTCAGACATAGTGAAATCAGGGAGCTCAGCGTTTGTGCTGTCGGACAGCAGGCAAAGAACGCCTTCACTGCCGATTTGCGCCATTTTCAACAAGTTCGCCGGTTCGCCGACAGGAGTAAAATCAAATTTGAAGTCTCCTGTATGGACAATATTGCCCGGTGGTGTTTTCACTACAATACCGAAAGCATCTGGAATACTGTGCGTAACACTGAAGAAGCTGACAGAAGTTTTGCGGAATTTAATGACGTCATCTTCGCCTATTTCGATCATTTTCGTTTGGCGAAGCAAACCGTGTTCTTCCAATTTTTTGCGCAATAAGCCCAAAGCGAGCTTGCCGCCGTAAACCGGAATATTAATTTTCTTTAATAGATAGGCAACGCCGCCAATATGATCTTCATGGCCATGGGTGATAAACAGGCCCTTGATCTTATCTGCATTTTTTACTAAATAAGTGTAATCTGGAATAACGTAATCGATTCCGAGCAAATCGTCTTCCGGAAATTTGATGCCGGCATCAATAAGGATAATTTCATCCTGGAATTGGACACCATAAGTGTTTTTGCCGATTTCGCCCAGTCCGCCGAGTGCGAAAACAGCTGTTTGATCATTTTTAACGAATTTCATGGTCAGCCGATACTCTCGACTTCGTAATTCTGGGCGGCCTGTTCATATTCTAGATGGCTGCCTTCAAGCAACTGAACAAGCTCGATATTATAATTGCGGTCTTTCAAATGATATCTCACTTCACGCTCGGATGAAGCTTCAACATAGAGGCTTTTAGTATTTTCGCGAACTGGTACCTCATGGCGGTTCTCTTGGTAATAAACTTTAAAAATCATAGTTTGCTCTCCTTTTTCCACGTTCAAAATAAATTCACTTTCTTTATATTATCATGTCATTGTTCTAAAATAAAGAATAGCCCTTCTAATTTTAAAGAGAAGGGCTATAACAGCTATGCAATTTTCTTTTTGTTCATGATGCCGTTTAGCCTTCTGAGAAGTT
>CAZGMW010000394.1:0-2169 GCA_964526895.1 uncultured Planococcus sp.
AATTCCCTATATTACTCTCTATATCGGCTGGGAGGAAGTGACCTTTCTGGATTATTTAAAACATTATGCTTAAGGGGATGGGATTATGCCGCTTGAAATTGTACGCAATGATATAACAAAAATGAAAGCAGATGCTATTGTCAATGCCGCCAATTCAAGTTTAAAAATGGGCGGTGGCGTATGTGGGGCCATATTTCAAGCTGCCGGAGCGGCACTTCTGCAACAGGCCTGCGACAAAATCGGCCATTGTGCTGCAGGGAATGCGGTTTATACGGATGCTTTTGGGCTGGATGCAGATTTCATCATCCACACGGTTGGACCGGTTTGGCAAGGCGGTGCCCATAACGAAGAAAACTTGCTTAAGAGCAGTTATCGCCATTCTCTTGAATTGGCCAAAAACCTGGAATGCGAATCGATTGCATTCCCGCTGATTTCTGCAGGGATATTCGGTTATCCGAAAGAGGCAGCATTACAAGTGGCTATTGGAGAAATCGACTCTTTCCTGATGAACAATGAAATGAAAATATATCTTGTTGTATTTGATAAACAATCTTTTCGGATCAGCGAAAAATTATTCGAGTCCATAGAAGCATTTATCGATGAACGTCAAGTGGAAGCGATGGAGCAGCGCTATCCGAAACGAAAGCGCATTATCGAAGAGGAACTTTCACATCAATATCAGGAAGAAACATTTAAATTAGAGTCCGATATTGGACTCAGTCTGGAAGAAATGCTGAAAACGATGGATGAGTCATTTTCGGAACGCCTTTTCCGTTATATCGATGAAAAGGAAATGACGGATGCAGAAACCTATAAGAAAGCGAACATCGACCGAAAGCTTTTCTCAAAAATCCGCAGTTCACCGCGGTACACTCCTATGAAGAAGACGATCATCGCCTTTGCCGTAGCGCTCGAACTGGATCTGTCGGAAACAGAAGAGTTGCTTGGTAAAGCAGGCTATCGTCTTTCCCACAGCCAAAAATTCGATTTGATCATCATGTACTTTATCGAACGTGAAAACTACAATGTACATGAAATCAACGAAGCCTTGTTCGCTTTTGACCAGGTCCTGCTCGGAGGCTGAAATGTCGCTTTTGAAGCGACCATTTGCCGCCTTTGGAATTGTATCCTTAAGTTGCAGGTAAACTTGAGGAGGAATTCATAATGAAAAACGAAATGACAGAATTGGTATTCATACTTGATAAAAGCGGGTCAATGAGCGGACTTGAAAAAGATACAATTGGTGGATTTAATGCTTTGATTGAAAAACAACGAAAATTGCCGGGTGATGCACGTGTAACTACGGTACTTTTCAATCAGTCCTATGAATTGCTTCATGACCGTATTTCACTGACAGGTATTTCTCCGCTGACCGACTCGGATTATGAAGTTGGAGGCACGACTGCATTACTGGATGCTATAGGATCTGCCATCCAAAAAATAAGCAATGCACAAAAGCGGACGAGGGAACAGGAACAGGCAGATAAAGTAATGTTCGTTATCACTACGGATGGCATGGAGAATTCAAGTTGTGAATATACTTACAAAAAAATCCATGAATTGATAGCGTTGAAAAAGAAGCATTTCAATTGGGAATTCATCTTTCTCGGCGCCAATATTGATGCTGTCGCTACCGCACGGCAATTTGGTGTGGCAGAAGAATATGCAGTCGAATACCATGCGGACGCAGCAGGCACTGAATTGAATTTTAACGTCCTGAGCGAAGCGGTAGCATCGTACCGCACAAGTGGATCGATCAACCGCAACTGGAAAAAAGAAATCGAAAAAGATTATAAATCCCGCAATAAAAAATAAGGGATCCTGTTAAAACACTTCTTTTTTTAAAGAAGTGTTTTTTTATATGCAGTTCGCTCTGTTAGTTTTGATTGAAATGCCAAAGGGTAGTGAACCTATACGGACCTAAAAAGCATGAAAATCGATTTTTGGAGGTATTTACTTTATGGATAAAAAAGGGAATAAGTTATTTGGATTTTTTGATGGCCAAATGGAAGTCCAGGAAAAAATCGAAGAATTGCGACTGGAAGATTATTCATCAGATAATATGTATGTAATAGCGAAGGACAACGAACAGATCAACGGGCTACGCTCCTATTCGGAAGTACATTTCAGTACAGAACAGGACGGAGAATGGATCGACAAATTCAAAGA
>CAZGMW010000395.1:0-2168 GCA_964526895.1 uncultured Planococcus sp.
TCGCGGGCCAATAAAGAAGCGCGGTCAATTGCTTGAAGCAATGAACGGCCATTTACCGTGACATTTGTTTTATATTCTGCTGGAATCAGCCGTGAAGTATCCGGATAATTTCCTTCCAATAATCTTGAGAAGAAAAGAATATGTTTCGATTTGAACAATACTTGTTGGTTCGTCATGACGATTTCAACCGGTTCTGAATTGTCATCAAGGATCTTATTCAGCTCATTCAAGCTCTTTCCTGGAATGACGACACTGTATTCGCCTTCCGGAAGAGTTTCCAATTTCGTTTTGCGGCGGGCAAGACGATGGCTGTCGGTAGCGACACATACCAATTCCCCGTCTTTGACTTCCCAATGCACGCCGGTAAGAACCGGACGGGTTTCAGAACTCGATACTGCAAAAACAGTTTCACGGTTGATGGTCTTCAATAGATCTGCCGGAATCGAGAACAGGCGGTCATCCTGAATTTCCGGAAGCTGTGGATAATCCATCGCATCGAGTCCTATTAGATGGAACTCGGATTTGCCTGAACGAATATGAGTCTGGAAGTTTCCAGTGATTTCGATTTCCACATCATTTGTCGGTAATTTGCGGATGATTTCCCCGAATACTTTCGCCTGGAGTACAATGCTTCCTCCCTGTACGACCCGAATGATCTGTTCGCCGTCTTCTTCTGCCGGGATGAAAGTTTGGATCGTAATATCTGAATCACTGCCCGTCAATCTTATTCCCTCTGAAGAAACGTCCATTTTGATTCCCGTTAAGATCGGGATTGTCGTTTTTGAACTGACTGCTTTCATTACATCGTTTAAACCTTCAACTAATCGTTCACGCATTATCTCGAATTTCATTCTCGAACCTCGCTTATATATATATTTTGTTTAAAGCTTTTAAAGTAATAATAGTAGTAGGGCCTGTGAATATGTGGATAACCCTTTTTTCCTGAAACACGACGGGTTATCCACATGTAGATAAGCTGTGCGCAAACCTCTGTGTAAATTAAGGGCTTATCCACAGCTCTTTTTTACTTGGTGAGCGCTTTTTTGATATCTTTTACGTCTTGCTGGAGCTGCTGATTGTCTTTCAGCATCGTTGAAATTTTCTCGTGGGCATGGATCACCGTCGTGTGGTCTCGCCCTCCGAATTCTTCTCCGATTTTTGGCAATGAAAAATCAGTCAGCTCGCGGGAAAGATACATGGCCACTTGTCTCGGATAGGCGATGTCTTT
Organism: uncultured Planococcus sp.; assembly: GCA_964526895.1. Classification (GTDB taxonomy): domain Bacteria; phylum Bacillota; class Bacilli; order Bacillales_A; family Planococcaceae; genus Planococcus. The sequence continues at coordinate 1,229 of CAZGMW010000395.1, forward strand.
CGTACGGCGTTTTGTTTTGAAATCTTCAATTTTTATATTGAATTGATCGCCGACGGCATGCTGAATGTCCAAAATAGTGATGACTTTCGGCTTGGCGTTCGGCATGATATCCTTCAGCGCTTCTGCGGCAAGCTCAGCGCTCATATCACGGTTGATCAGGGATGAATAAGCCACGACGCGAATCAAAGCGCCTTCCAGTTCCCGGATATTCGAATCGATGGAATTGGCGATATACGTCATGACATCATTCGGAATATCGAGGCCATCCGCTTTCGCTTTCTTGCGGAGGATGGCAATCCGGGTTTCCAGGTCAGGCGGTGTAATATCCGTGATCAATCCCCATTCAAAACGCGACCGCAAGCGGTCTTCGAGTGTAGGAATCTCTTTTGGCGGCCGGTCACTGGAGATGATGATTTGCTTGGATTCTTCGTGCAGCGTATTGAAAGTATGGAAAAATTCTTCCTGCGTCTGCTCTTTTCCAGCCAAAAATTGAATATCATCAATCAAAAGAATATCGACACTCCGGTATTTATTGCGGAAATCGACGGTCTGGTTGTCCCGGATGGAGTTGATGAATTCGTTGGTGAATTTTTCCGACGACAAATAAACCACTTTGGCATTCGGGTTGTGTTCAAGGACATAATGTCCGATTGCGTGCATGAGGTGGGTCTTGCCAAGTCCTACGCCCCCGTAGATGAACAGCGGATTATATGCTTTTGCGGGAGCTTCGGCCACTGCAAGAGATGCAGCATGCGCGAAACGGTTGCCTGACCCAATTACGAAGGTATCGAAAGTGTATTTAGGGTTCAGCATTCCCGGCAAAAACTCCTGTTGATCATTCTGGCCCGGCTTAATGCGGGGCGCTGGAAGCTGAAAATCATCCATGTCCTGATCTTTGGGCACAACAAATTTTATCAGCAGATCGTCGCCCGTCAAATCC
>CAZGMW010000396.1:0-2157 GCA_964526895.1 uncultured Planococcus sp.
ATATCCAATGTAACGTAAATTCCACACCAAGTCAAAGCCTTACTTTTAAAAAAATGGGGCTGTCCCAAAAGGTCATGAAAAATGACTTTTAGGGGCAGCCTCTTGTTGCGTTTATGAAAATTAGCTGATGTCCATTCCGACGGACGCTTTCCGCGGGCACGGCCTCAGCCGGCTGCGCCGTCTTCACCACGCGCTGTTCCCGCAGGAGTCGCCGTCTCCATTCCCCTCAGCCGTTCTGAAACGAAAAAAGGATACAAAAAAATCGTCCATTTCTGTAAAATGGGAGTTACCACACCACCATTAGAGAAAGGACGATTTTTATGTGCAATCCGAAGATTACTTCCCCAAATTATAGCATTGAACAAGCCGCATTTCCACTCTCCTTGGAAGAAGGAACTGGCGTTCCGCTACCGAAAAAAGCGAGTCCTACGTTCATCCCTTATAACAACCAACAAGGCTTTGCCATCTTTGATATTCAAGATCTTGTGCCAGCCAACCATGTGGCACGCGTGATCGACGAAATGGTGGAATTGATTGATGATGAACTGTTTTTCACGCATTATAAAGGCGGCGGAAGAAGCTCTTTCCACCCGAAGATGATGTCCAAAGTGATTCTCTACGCGTATTCAAAGAAAATTTATTCTTCACGGGGGATCGAAGAAACGCTTACCGAACACATTCCGTCCATGTGGCTCGCAGCCGGCCAACAACCGGACCACCGGACAATTAACCGGTTCCGTTCCGACCACCTAAAAACGATGATGGATTCCCTCTTCGAACAGATGATCCACCAGCTGATTGAACAAGACTACATCACCATGGACAATTATTTTTTGGATGGCACTAAGATTGAAGCAGACGCCAATAAGTATTCATTTGTCTGGAAAAAAGCCACACAGAATTTCGAAGGCAAATTAAAAGTGAAAATATCGGAAACGCTTCAGCACATCCATGAATTGGCCGCAGCTGAAGCGATTCAACTCAACGAACAGACAGAAGAAGCAACACCTGAACGGCTGGAAGAAATGGCGGAAGCCATGGAAGAACAGATTGCCTCGTTAACGGAAGCCATTGACCTGGAGGAGGATACCGGAAAACGAAAGGAACTCCGTTCCAAGCGCAGTGTGTGGAAAAAGCCGGTCAAAGCGATTCGTGAAGATTTCCTTCCCCGGCTGGAGAAATACAGCCAGCACCACGAAATCTTCGGAGATCGGAACAGCTTCTCAAAAACAGATACGGATGCGACATTCATGCGGATGAAAGACGATCACATGAAAAACGGGCAATTGAAAGCGGCTTATAATGTACAGATGGCGACAGAAAATCAATTTATCCTTTATTATTCGATGCATCAGCGTCCAACAGATACACGCTGTTTCATACCGCATCTAAAAAAACTGGCGGACTCCAGCCTTCCTATGCCGAAGACGGTCATCGCCGATGCAGGTTATGGCAGCGAAGAGAATTACCTGTATGCGCTGGGAGATGAGAAAGAGCCACGGTTCGACTTCCTCATTCCATACGGAATGTATCTGAAGGAAAAATCAGCGAGTTATAAGAAGAATATCAAACACGCAAAAAATTGGACGTACCTGGAGGAAGAAGATTGTTTCATCTGTCCGAATGGGCGGCGTGTCGCGTTTAAAAAATACGTGAATAAAAAGAATGCCTCCGGTTACGAACAAAATTTGAAAATCTATGAATGCGAAGACTGTTCGGATTGTCCGTTAAAAGCCCTCTGCACCAAAGCCGAAGGCAACCGGCAAGTCCAATGGAATCCCATTTACGAAGAAATGAAAGCGAAGGCCAAAGCAGCCCTTGAAAATGAATCGAAGACGCAAATCTACGCGCAACGCAAAATTGACGTAGAAAGTGTGTTCGGTCATGTCAAGGGCAATCGGTCGTTCCGGCGATTCCATCTCCGGGGCCTGGATAAAGTGCACACGGAGTTCGGGATTGTGGCATTGGCCCACAATCTCCTGAAAGTAGCCGGCATTCGCCAGCTACTTTCAGGACCCTCACCCACCAATCAAAAAAACAGACGGAGAAAAAGAAATTCTTTTTCTCCGTCTGTTTTATTTTAGGGGCTTATGGGACAGCCCCTTTTTCATTATATTGGTTTCGGGTTTTGTAGTTTGAATGTAGCGGGATAAGTTG
>CAZGMW010000397.1:0-2153 GCA_964526895.1 uncultured Planococcus sp.
ATTATAAGAATGGAGAAAAGCTGTCCGCGTGTTAGATGCGGACAGCTTTTTTGATGGGAAAATATTTGATTCAGATGCTGATTTAGCCAATAAAATCCAGAAATATTAATCGCAGAATTTGAGGTGCGGAAATATGCTTCTGAGGTGCGGAAATGGGCATTTGAGGTGCGGAAATTCGGCTGTAAGGTGCGAAGATCACATGATGAGGTGCGGTCAGAAAATTTCTGTTTAATTTTCACAAAAAAATTACTCCCGACTTCTCCAAAATAAATCTCCACGAAAAAAACCGCCCAAAAGGCGGCTGCTTTCATCTATCATTTTAAACTTCCAAAAACTTAACGATTTTCTCAGCATCAAGACGTGTGCCGACATAGAACGAACCGAATTCAGCATAACGCGCGCTGACTTCGTCAAAGCGCATTTCGTAGATCAGTTTCTTGAACTGAAGAACGTCATCTGCGAACAGCGTTACGCCCCATTCGTAATCGTCAAAGCCGACAGAGCCGGAAATGATCTGTTTTACTTTGCCTGCGTAGCTGCGGCCGATTTTACCATGCGACAGCATCAAATCTTTGCGCTCGTCCATCGGCAGCATGTACCAGTTGTCATCGCCGTCGCGGCGTTTGTCCATCGGGTAGAAGCAAATGTATTGTGAACGCTGAAGTTCCGGATACAGACGCGCGCGGACATGCGGGTTCTGGTATGGATCTTCATCTGATTTACCGGCAAGATAGTTGGAAAGTTCGACTACAGAAACGTAAGAGTAAGTCGGAACCGTGTAAGCGACCAATGTCAGCTTATTGTATTCCGTTTCAAGCTCACGCAATTCGTCCATCGTTTCGCGCAAAAGCATCAGCATCAAGTCAGCTTTTTGGCCAACAATTGAATACAATGCGTGTGCGCCGGTTTTATTTTCATCGGCCTGGTTTACTTTGTCCATAAATGCCTGATACTCGTCGATTGCGAATTGGCGCTCTTCGTCTTCAAGCATTTTCCATGATACCCAGTCCATCGAACGGAAATCGTGGAGGACGTACCAGCCGTCTAAAGTGATTGCTGCTTCATTCATCTAATAAACACTCCTTTTGATCAAAAAATCTCTCAAAACCAGTTTATCATACACATCCCGCAAGTTCCTTCAAAAGAAGTGCCTGTCACCAATTTGCCATGACCATCGTTCCTTTTCACGGGACACACCGTAAGGTAAAATAAAGATAAGCGATCGCTTTGAAGAGGAGAAAAAGTATGCCGTCATTTACTGATCAAAAAGAATGGCGCTTCTGGGATCAGTCCCTGAGCGCAAAAAACAGATCCGCACTCGAATCATTCGCAGCGGACGACTTATTATGTGAATTGGTCGGCTCCGGTGCAAGCGTTCCGGCGATCCGCACTTGGGTCCATGACAATACTGTCGTACTCGGTATACAGGACCACCGTTTGCCGCACATCAATGAAGGAATAGAGTTGTTGAAAGAGCGCGGATACAACCAGATTGTCCGGAATTCGGGCGGTCTTGCTGTGGTTCTGGACGAAGGCGTACTGAATATTTCTGTCGTATTGTCTGAAAAAGAAAGTGCCATCGATATTCCAGAAGGCTACGAAATGATGCTTGACCTCGTAAGGCTGTTGTTCCCGGAAGCCCAAATTGATGCCTATGAAATTGTCGGTTCGTATTGCCCGGGTTCTTACGACCTCAGCATCGGCGGGCAGAAATTCGCAGGAATCTCGCAGCGCCGCATCCGCAAAGGCATTGCCGTGCAAGTATATCTTTGCGTCGAAGGCAGCGGTTCCGAGCGCGCCGAACTGATTCGCGATTTCTATGAAACAGGATTAAAAGGAGAAGAAACGAAATTCGCTTATCCTTCCATCCAACCTGAAACCATGGCTTCGCTCAGCGAACTGCTCGGCCGCAGCATCACCGTTTCCGAAGTGGTGGTCGATCTTTACAATTTGCTGGATAAACCGGAGCTGAAACCGCTCCAGCCAGAAGAAACCGAACGCTACGGCTACTATCTGACACGTGTAGTGGAGCGCAATGCGAAAATGCTTGGCACGACTTGAATGGGAAAAGCAGAGTGATGTAAACTGAAGAATAAATAGAAAAATCTGGAGGTGCGTGTGTGGATTATGCAAATCAGAAGTTAACGGAAGAG
>CAZGMW010000398.1:0-2147 GCA_964526895.1 uncultured Planococcus sp.
CGAGCAATTGGAGATTCGCTATCAGCCGATCAATGGTTTGGATCCCGATTGGACATCGGAAGAAATGGCGACTTTTTTACAGAAAAAATTGCTGGAAGTGAGCAAAAGGGAAATAGATCGCGGCGTGACGCTTGTCGGTCCGCACAGGGACGAGCTTCAATTCTTCGTCAATGGCTATGACGTCCAGACTTACGGCTCCCAGGGCCAACAGCGGACAACCGCCTTGTCACTGAAATTGGCTGAAATCGAGCTGATCAAACAAGAAGTGGGAGAGCCTCCGGTTTTATTGCTGGACGATGTATTGTCGGAATTGGATGATTACCGCCAATCCCATTTGCTGAATACGATTCGCGGGTCGGTCCAAACTTTTGTGACCACGACCAGTGTGGACGGCATTCAGCACGAGACGATTCAAAGTGCCCGCCTCTTTGAAGTAACAAAAGGCACTGTTAAAAACTAGACTAAATCCGAATAGCTGAAAGTCGGGCCGTCATCAGGCATCTAATGTAAATGGCGGCGTTTTTGTGCGGCCAGCGATGTCGATCGGAAGAGCAGATAATAATGGTTATGGCTTGCCACGGGAAATAGAAATGTTGTAGGAAGAGCAGGTGAATGGAATGGCTATGGAAGAAAATGAACTTCAGCAATCATACGGTGCCAATCAAATCCAGGTATTGGAAGGGTTGGAAGCAGTCCGCAAAAGACCAGGGATGTATATCGGTTCGACAGGATCACGAGGCCTTCACCATTTAGTATGGGAAATCGTCGATAACAGTATCGATGAAGCGCTTGCCGGTCATTGCGATCAGATCAAAGTCACAATTGAAAAAGAAAATTGGATCCGCGTCGAAGATAATGGCCGTGGTATTCCGGTTGATATGCAGGAAAAAATGGGACGCCCAGCTGTCGAAGTCATCATGACCGTGCTTCATGCCGGCGGTAAATTCGGCGGCGGCGGATATAAAGTGTCCGGAGGCCTGCACGGCGTTGGGGCTTCAGTTGTAAACGCTCTGTCAGAAGTAACGGAAGTTTTCGTAAACCGTGATTCGAAGCGCCATTACATCAAATTTGAGCGCGGAGCGGTGACCGAAGAATTGAATGTCATCGGAGAATCCGACCACACAGGAACGACTATCCGCTTTAAAGCAGACAGCGATATCTTCAAAGAAACGACTGTTTATGAATTCGATATCCTTGACCATCGTCTGCGCGAGCTTGCGTATTTGAACCGTGGCTTGAGAATCGTCGTTGCCGATGAACGCGAAGGCGAAGAAAAAGAGAAAACATATCATTTCGAGGGTGGAATCAAGTCCTACGTCGAACATTTGAATAAAACAAAAGACCCGATCCACGAAGAAGCGATTTTTGTGGAAGCGGAAAAAGAAGGCATTACTGTAGAAGTCGCGATGCAATATAACGCGGGCTATGCAGCCAATATTTTCTCTTTTGCCAATAATATCAATACACATGAAGGCGGAACGCATGAATCCGGCTTCAAAACTGCTTTAACACGGGTCATCAATGATTACGGCCGCAAAAATGGCATGCTCAAAGATGCCGATACGAATTTGACGGGTGATGATGTGCGTGAAGGTTTGACAGCCATCATTTCTGTAAAGCACCCCGATCCTCAATTCGAAGGGCAGACTAAAACGAAATTAGGCAATACGGAAGTCAGCACAATCGTTAATAACCTGTTTTCGGGTGGATTTGAACGCTTCATGCTTGAAAATCCTTCAACGGCGCGCAAAATCGTCGAAAAAGGAATCATGGCTTCGCATGCACGTATGGCTGCCAAAAAAGCCCGGGAATTTACTCGCCGCAAATCGGTTCTTGAAGTATCGAGCCTACCGGGTAAATTAGCGGATTGCTCTTCACGTGATCCGAAAATCAGTGAAATTTATATCGTTGAGGGCGACTCCGCCGGAGGGTCTGCAAAATCCGGTCGTGACCGCCATTTCCAGGCGATCTTGCCATTGCGCGGTAAAATTCTTAACGTTGAAAAAGCGCGTCTTGACAAAATATTATCAAATGCAGAGATTCGTAACATTATCACTGCTTTAGGAACCGGAATCGGGGAAGAATTTAACCTCGAAAAAGCCCGTTACCATAAAGTGGTTATCATGACTGATGCTGATGTTGATGGA
>CAZGMW010000399.1:0-2147 GCA_964526895.1 uncultured Planococcus sp.
CTTTGAAAATATCACGGATGTCTGGTTGAAAGGTGACCATTACAAATGGCGTGCGATGCGTGCATTCGGTATCGACGAAGAATTGATCACAGGAAATGCCAGTGATAAAGAGAAGTTCCGGGCCTGGATTCAGACAGTTCCATACACCATGGGCAATCCCTTATATCACTGGTCACATTTGGAATTGAAGAAATACTTCAACTATGGCGAAGTAATCAAAGAGGAAAACTGGGAAGAATTATGGGGTAAATTGAACGAGATTGTCCAGTCGGATTCTTTTTCAGCCCGCAGCCTGATCCGTAACAGCAACGTAAACGTCATCTGTACAACCGATGATCCTGCAGACACTCTTGAATATCACATGCAGATTGCTTCGGACAGCACCATTGAAGTGAAAGTGCTGCCGACTTTCCGTCCTGATAAAGGACTGGGTATTTCAGCAGCCGGTTATCAGGACTATATTCAAAGTCTTGGGAATGCTGCAGATTTTGAGATCAAAAGTTATGGCGATTTCCTGAAGGCACTGGAAAACAGAGTCGAGTTCTTCCACAAAAATGGCTGCCGCATCTCGGATCATGGCTTTGAGTACTTGCCTTACGCGGAAACTTCCATGGAAGAAGCGACAGAAATCTTCCGGAAAGCGCTGTCTGGTGAAACAGTTTCAAAAGCGGAAGAAGAAAAACATAAGACATATACGATGCAGTTCTTGGGTAAATTGTATGCGAAAAATGACTGGGCAATGCAATTGCATATCGGTCCGCTCCGCAATAATAATTCCCGCATGTTTGAAAACGTTGGTCCGGATACCGGTTTTGATTCAATTAATGACTTTGAACTGGCGAAGCCGCTAAACCAATTTTTAAACAGCTTGGATGTACAAGCGAAGTTGCCGAGAACAATTGTTTACCCTTTGAATCCTGTCCATTTTGAGATGGTAGCGAGTACAATCGGTAATTTTCAGTCAAACGGGATCAAAGGGAAAGTCCAATTCGGCGCCGGCTGGTGGTATAACGATACAAAAGAAGGCATGATCCGCCAGATGAAAGAGTTGGCAAATGCCGGATTATTGAGCTTGTTTGTCGGGATGCTGACGGATTCACGCAGTTTCATGTCTTATACACGCCATGATTATTTCAGAAGAATCCTCTGCCAATTGATCGGAACGTGGATTGAAGAAGGCGAACTTCCTGCTGATTATGAATTTATCGGCAAAATGGTACAGGACATATCTTACAACAATGCAAAAGACTATTTTACAATTGAGCTGGACTGACAGTAACCAGCCAATAAAGTCAAAAAAGAAATGAGGATGCTTAATGATTCCTATCCATACTAATTTAGACGGACGTGTAGCCGTAGTGACAGGTGGCAGCGGCGTCCTGTGTTCAGAGATGGCGCGTGAACTGTCCAGGCAAGGGATGAAAGTCGCAATCCTGAACCGTACTGCAGAAAAGGGCGAAGAAGTGGCTCGTACCATTACAGAAGCTGGAGGCGAAGCACTCGCTCTTTCTGCAGATGTTTTAGACCGCACTTCACTGGAAGCTGCGAAACAGGAAATTCTGACGAAATTTGGCCAGATTGATTTATTGATCAATGGCGCAGGCGGCAATCATCCCGATGCAATTACCGGGCCGGAAACTTTTGACGCAGAGGCTACCGGCCAATCCTTTTTTGAGCTCGACGAAAACGGATTTTCTTCCGTCTTTTCTTTAAACTTCACAGGTACATTCCTGGCCTGTCAGGTGTTCGGAAAAGAAATTTTAAAAAGTGAGGCACCGGCTATCATCAATCTATCATCGATGAGCGCCTACGCACCGCTGACAAAGGTTCCAGCCTACAGTGCGGCGAAAGCATCAATCAATAATTTCACGCAATGGCTGGCTGTTCATTTCGCTGAAACCGGCTTGCGGGTCAACGCAATCGCTCCCGGCTTTTTCCTGACAACGCAAAATCAGGATCTGTTGATGGACAAAGATGGCAATCCGACAGCCCGTTCCAAAAAGATTCTGGAAGCAACGCCAATGAACAAATTCGGCGAACCGGAAAATCTGCTTGGTGCCTTATTGTTCTTGGCGGATGAATCTTATTCTTCCTTTGTAACGGGAACGACTATGGCAGTAGACGGTGGATTTATGGCGTATTCCGGC
>CAZGMW010000400.1:0-2142 GCA_964526895.1 uncultured Planococcus sp.
CAACTGGTGGAAATATGTTTTGATATCCGGGTCTCTTTTGTCCAAGAATAACACCTGCTTTCTCTTTAAGAATAAATTGTCGGAAAACTCACTTTTATTAACCTTATTTTATAAAATGCTGGAGAGTTTGTCTTCTATTCTCGTTTGCATGCTGCCGGATGTATGGATGAACTTTTTGGAAGCTTAAGACAATGGATTTGGGGAATAAAATACACAAGGAGTGATGAATATGTTTCAAGGCTATCAAACGGTCGAAGATATGATTAAGAAATATAATCCGCAAGTTCCAGCAGTAGAAACCGCGACTTTCGGGATGGGCTGTTTCTGGGGGCCGGAATCGATGTTCGGCAGTATGCCGGGGATATTAAGAACAAGAGTCGGTTTTGCCGGAGGCACTTCACCCAAGCCAACTTACCGCCATATGGGAGACCATACTGAAACTGTGGAAATTGATTTTGATCCTGCTCAGATCAGTTATGAAGAGATTTTACGGAAATTTTGGGACAACCATTACCCGAATCGCGGGAATTATAAAGGGCGCCAGTATATATCGATGCTTCGCTACCATGGAGAACGGCAAAAGGATTCCATCAACAAAGTGCGAAAGGAAATGGAAAAGAACTTAGGTGAAACCATTGAAACGGAAATTGCCGAATTTGAAAATTTCACATTGGCAGACGACAGGCATCAAAAATATTACTTGAAGCGATACCCCAATACCCTGTTGCAATTGCAGGATCTTTTTCCAAAACCTGAACATCTTATTGACTCCACATTTGCGGCCAGACTGAATGGATTTGTAAAAGGCTATGGGAAATTACAGTCATTGAAAAGTGAAATAGCATCATGGAATATTGATGAAGAAGATAAAGAAGTTTTGCTTAATAAACTTGAAACGATCAAATGGTGATATTGAGAAAAGTCCGCAGAAGCCACTGCGGACTTTTCTATTTTTGGTATATAATTGAAATTGAACAATCAGCCTGGAACCCAGGGGATGAAAAAAGTGTGACAAAACATACAGAGTGAAGCGGAACTGGCTTCTCTGTAGATTTCCGAGAAAGAGTGGGGAAGGAAATGGAAGAATCGAAACTGCTTTTGCTGCTGTTGCCGATATTGATCATCCAATTGGGCCTGATGATTTTTGCCTTGGTGGATCTGATTAAGATTCCTTACACGAATGGACCTAAATGGATGTGGGGAGTAATAATTGTCGTGGGGAATATCATCGGTCCAATTTTATACTTTGTTATCGGGAGGCGGAATTATTGAGCTTGCTCAGAGTGGAAGAACTGACGAAATCCTATAATGGCACGGTGGCGGTAGATTACGTTTCATTTGCTTTGGAACAAGGCACGGCTACCGCATTGATCGGGCCGAACGGATCGGGAAAGACGACAACATTATCCATGATTGCAGGGCTTCTGAAAGAAACGGACGGTTCGATCAAAAGGGACTTTAAATCAGGCGTCGGTTTTTTGCCGCAATATCCACAATTTTTCCCTTGGCTGAGTGCCTTGGAATTTACAGAAATGGCTGCGCAAATCAGTGGAGTTGAAAGTAAGAAAGTGCGGCAGCAATCGTTAAAGACATTGGAGTTTGTCGGTCTGGGATCTGCAGCCGATAAAAAGACAGGGACATTTTCCGGCGGAATGAAACAGCGCCTCGGGCTGGCGCAGGCAATTGTGCACCAGCCGAAACTATTATTGCTGGACGAACCGGTATCGGCACTTGATCCGACCGGACGACGTGAAATTATGGATTTATTGAAATCTCTTCAACAGGATACGACGATTCTTTATTCAACACATATTTTAAACGATGCAGAAGAAATGACGGATCAATTATTATTCCTGAAAGAAGGAAAGCTTGTGGAGCAAGGTTCGCTGTCAGAGGTCAAGAGCCGTTATGCGGAACCGCGGATCCGTTTGCGCTTTGACACAGAACAAGCGGCTGCATCATTTGAGAACCGGAAACTCTGGCCGATGGATAGGAAGAAGAACATTATCGATCTTCCTGTTATGGAAACAGGCCCGTCCATGCAACAGGTCCTTACGGCTTTGGCATATGAAGAAAGCGGAATTACCGGGATTGACCGGCAAAATGCTTCACTGGAAGAAATTTTTCTGAAGGTGGCGGGTG
>CAZGMW010000401.1:0-2141 GCA_964526895.1 uncultured Planococcus sp.
TAAAGAGTTGGAAGACGGCTCAGTGAATGTCCGTAAATACGGTGAGCAGAAGTCGGAAAGTATGCCGTTTGAAGACTTCCTGTCGATGATTCAAGGGGAACTTCGATAAGTTTGTTGACACGTACGACTCTGCGTGATACTATAAATAAGGTTATAGAATACTTATATGTGCAAGCAGGAGCACCCGCTTCTCACCTGATCGACCAAATGTTGGCAGGTAGACACGATTTGACTATTTCACGCTGAGGCGTGCTGTCATAAATTGCGGGTGGGCCGAACGAGGTCCATCCGCTTTTTCTTTGGATCGGAACCTGTAAGCCGACATGGTCGGTTACGCATTTTAAGCTATTCGCAACACTATCCGGAGGTGGATTATTATTAGCAAAGACAGTAATGTAAACGAAGGCATTCGTGCACGGGAATTACGGGTTATTGATCAAAATGGTGAACAGCTCGGCATTAAAACGCGCAACGAAGCCCTAGAAATTGCAGGCCGTGTCAACTTGGATCTGGTTCTTGTGGCTCCTACAGCTAAGCCGCCGGTCGCCCGCATCATGGACCACGGTAAATTCAAGTTTGAACAGCAGAAGAAAGAACGTGAGATTCGCAAGAATCAAAAAGTCATCGTAGTGAAAGAGGTTCGTTTGAGCCCTGGAATCGACGATCATGACTTTAACACGAAGCTTCGGAACGCTATCAAGTTCCTTGAAAAAGGCGACAAAGTTAAAGCTTCAATCCGTTTTAAAGGCCGTGCGATTACGCACAAGGAAATCGGACAACGTGTACTTGAGCGCTTCGCTGAAGCGTGCAAAGAAGTTGCTACGGTTGAACAGCGCCCTAAAATGGACGGACGCAGCATGTTCTTGATGCTGGCTCCAGTCAACGAAAAAGAATAACAGTACATTTGTTTAGGAGGAACTCGAAATGCCGAAAATGAAAAGCCATAGCGGTGCGTCAAAACGTTTCAAGAAAACTGGAACTGGTAAAGTAAGACGCAATCGTTCACACACAAGCCACTTGTTTGCAAACAAATCGACTAAGCAAAAGCGTCACCTTCGTAAAGGGAAGCTTGTATCTGCTGGCGACTTGAAACGCATCAAATCTTTGATCTACAACATGAAGTAAGCCTAAAACTTAACAAAAAATCGAATTTTTTATATTCAAGCAGGAGGTAATGTATTATGCCACGCGTAAAAGGTGGAACAGTGACGCGCCAGCGTCGTAAAAAGGTCATTAAATTAGCAAAAGGTTATTATGGTGCAAAGCACATCCTTTTCAAAGTAGCAAACCAACAGGTGATGAAGTCAGGTAACTATGCTTACCGTGACCGTCGCAACAAAAAACGTGATTTCCGCAGATTGTGGATCACTCGTATCAACGCGGCAGCTCGCTTGAACGACATCTCTTACAGCCGTCTAATGAACGGTTTGAAAGTTGCCGGCATCGACATCAACCGCAAAATGCTAGCTGAAATCGCTGTATCTGATGCAGCTGCATTCACAGCACTTGCTGACCAAGCTAAAAAAGCATTGAACAAATAAGTAAAATGCACAAAAAAGACTGGCGATTATTCGCCAGTCTTTTTTAATGGAGGAACAAAAATGTTTATTGTGATATCCGCTTATATTGCTGTTTTATCGCTGATGGCCTTGGCCATGATGAAAATCGATAAACGGCAGGCGCAAAAGAGAGGCCAGCGAATTCCTGAAAAAAACCTTTGGAGAGTCGCTTTGTTCGGAGGTGGCATCGGCGCCTATATTGGCATGATGATGTTCCGTCACAAAACAAAGCATACGAATTTCCGCATCGGATTCCTGATGCTCGCAGTTCTCCAGGCAGTTCTCCTTATTTGGATTTACAGTGAATTCGGCCTTCGTTAAGCGCCGGCTTCACTCTTCATCAATTGCTCAATCGGGTTTTTCCAATTGATCTTGGCATTCGGATAATTCATATGGATTTCCTTTTCAAGAAAATGGAAATCTTCTTTAGTAAAACCCTGCAGCATGGCAGGATCTTCTGCCCATACAAAAATTGAAACCACTTCAATACATCGATTGCGATTGCGCAGCCGATGCGGTTGTCCCAGGCTTTCGCCAATAGGAATTTTTCGTTTGTCATAGCCTGGAATTCGAAATAAGGTG
>CAZGMW010000402.1:0-2124 GCA_964526895.1 uncultured Planococcus sp.
GTTGGATTACTGACGCTTCTTTTTTATTGCTTTCTTTTTCAAAATTGGGTAGAATGAATTCAGTGGGACAGAAAATTAACTAGTGGGATAAATTCCGTCCAGCTGGAATGGAGTGAATCTATGGATGCTTTATCTTCAGCACAGAATAAACTGTTGCCGGAAATGTCCGTGCTCCTTAAAAAACGTTACCAGATTCTGCAGACGATTAATCAGGAACAGCCGATTGGCAGGAGAACCTTAAGTGAATTTTCCGGAATGACAGAACGCGATATCCGAAAAGAAACTGACTTGTTGCGCGAGCAGCAATTGATCGAGATGAAATCCGCTGGAATGGTTATAACTCTGCAAGGCGAAGAAGTTCTCGATTCGTTAAAATCCTTTATGCAAAAGCTTACTGGAATTGCTGATCTGGCAGACAAGTTGAAAAAGCAATTTAAAATTTCGGATGTCATTGTGATTCCTTCGGATTCTGACAAAGCCGTCACCGTTAAAAAAGGAATTGGAAAAGAAGCTGCACGGCTCCTTGAACTGAATTTTACCGGTGAAACAAAAGTTGCCGTGACCGGGGGCAGTACGATGGCGGCAATCGCCAACGAACTTAAAGGCGATAAAGCTAATCCTTCTCTGCAATTCATTGCAGCGCGCGGCGGCCTTGGCGAAGATGTTCTGCATCAGGCAAATACCATTGCCTCCGCCTTTGCGGAAAAAACCGGCGGTTCTTTTAAAACGCTTTATTTGCCTGATCATTTGAGTGAAGAAGCCTATATCATGATGATGAAAGAACCGCTCATCAAGGAAATGATGGATCTTTATGAACATACAGATTTAGTGATCCATGGAATCGGCAATGCCGAAGAAATGGCGTTGAGGCGACAGTCAACCGATGAAGAAATTCAGATGATCACTGAAGGCGGTGCTGTCAGTGAAGCGTTCGGTTATTATTTCGATGCAGAAGGCAATGTAGTTTACCGCATACGCTCAGCGGGAATCCAATTGGAACAAGTGCGAAAAGCCCCTTACATCATTGCAGTAGCGGGCGGGCATTCGAAAGCGAAAGCGATTCTTTCTTATTTCAAAAACGCACCTGAACGTACAGTTCTTGTTACTGATGAAGGTGCTGCAACAGAAATTCTTAAACTTATAGAAAACTTAGGAGGAAATTAATATGACTTTAAAAATAGCGATAAACGGTTTTGGACGTATCGGACGTATAGTATTCCGCCAGGCATTGGCGAAAGAAGAAGTGGAAGTAGTGGCAGTAAACGATTTGACGGACGCAAAAATGCTGGCGCATCTTTTAAAATATGACTCAGTGCACGGTATTTTGGATGCTGAAGTTTCTGCAGAAGGCGACGAATTGATTGTTAATGGCAAAAGAATCCGCGTTTATTCAGAAAAAGATCCTGCAAATATTCCTTGGAAAGAAAACAACATTGACATCGTAATCGAATCTACAGGATTCTTTACAAAAGCTGAAGATGCTAAAAAACACATCGAAGCAGGCGCTAAAAAAGTTATCGTTTCAGCACCGGGCACCGATATGAAAACTCTTGTAATGGGTGTTAACCATGAAACTTATAACCCGGAAGAAGATGACATCGTATCAAATGCTTCATGTACAACAAACGGCCTTGCCGGCATTTCTAAAATCCTGAACGACACGTTCGGCATCAAAAAGGCAATGATGACAACAATTCACTCATATACAAATGACCAAATCCTGTTGGACTCACCGCATAAAGACTATCGCCGTGCACGTTCTGCAGCTGAATCGATGATTCCGACAACTACTGGAGCGGCACGTGTAGTAACAAAAGTATTGCCTGAACTGGAAGGCAAACTTGACGGGATGGCAATCCGCGTTCCTACACCGAACGTATCGCTGATCGACTTGGTTGCTGAACTTGAAAAAGATGTAACTGTTGAAGAAGTCAACAATGCATTAAAAGCAGAGGTTGAAAAAGACTTGGACGGTTTCCTTGCTTACAGCGAACTTCCGTTAGTTTCCAAAGATTATAATGGCGTTACGGCTTCAGCGACTATAGATGGATTGTCTACAATGGCTCTTGGCGGGAACATGGTTAAAGTTCTTGCATGGTATGACAATGAATCCGGCTATTCAGC
>CAZGMW010000403.1:0-2124 GCA_964526895.1 uncultured Planococcus sp.
AAAAAAAATCGTACGAAATGTCGATTAAAATAGATTAAATCGTTAGAGGACAGAAAAACCTTCCTCCAAACGTGGCTTTCTATTCTGCTTCTGTTTATCATTCATTGAACATTGAACATGACCTCTTCACACCAATTTTTGCGGTATCTCGTGTATCTGGCTGGTTGGCTCACATCCTTGAGCAGTATTCAAACAACCGCCTGATCCGTCCACGCGCAGAATATATCGGACCTGGAATGCAGTCTTATGTTCCAGTTGAAGAACGTTAATAAAGAAAAGCGGAAACGGACGTTATGCTCCGACAGGCGTAAGACAATTTGGCGAAGCGGCAGTTCTTGCCGCGCAGCCAAAGGGGCTTACGACCCGAGGAGCAGTCCGTTGGAGTCTGGACAATAAAGAAAAGCGGAATCTTTTCTATAGAAACAAAAATCATAAAGACGATAGGGCTGGCATATTGTGCAGCCCTATGACTTTGAACACAGGAGGAATTTTATAATGGCTAACGGTGAAAAAATTACAACAGATAACGGTGTATTGAACGTTCCCAATAATGCAGTAATTCCATACATCATTGGTGACGGAACTGGACCGGATATCTGGAATGCAGCTTCACGCGTTCTTGAAGAATCAGTAAACAAAGCTTACAACGGCGAAAAATCGATCGTCTGGAAAGAAGTTCTTGCTGGCCAAAAGGCATTCGACGAAACTGGCGAATGGCTACCGGAAGAAACTTTGGAAGTAATCCGTGAGTATTTGATCGCCATCAAAGGACCTCTTACTACGCCAATCGGCGGCGGTATCCGTTCATTGAACGTGGCACTTCGCCAGGAACTTGACCTGTATACTTGCCTGCGTCCAGTTCGTTATTTCGAAGGTGTACCTTCACCGGTTAAACGCCCTGAAGACACTGATATGGTCATCTTCCGTGAAAACACTGAAGATATCTATGCTGGTATCGAATACGCAAATGGCAGCGACGAAGTGAAGAAATTGATCTCTTTCTTAACTGACGAAATGGGCGTTAAAAACATCCGTTTCCCAGAATCATCAGGTATCGGCATCAAGCCAATTTCTGAAGAAGGTACAAAACGCCTTGTACGCGCAGCAATCAACTATGCTTTGACTGAAGGCCGCGAGTCTGTAACGCTTGTACACAAAGGAAACATCATGAAGTTCACTGAAGGAGCTTTCAAAAACTGGGGCTATGAAGTGGCAGAACAGGAATTCGGCGATAAAGTCTTCACTTGGAACGAGTACGATAAAGTGAAAGACGAGCAAGGAACCGATGCTGCAAACAAAGCACAGGAAGAAGCTCTTGCTTCAGGCAAAATCCTGATTAAAGATTCAATTGCTGATATTTTCCTTCAGCAAATTCTTACTCGTCCAAGCGAGTTCGATGTAGTTGCTACAATGAACTTGAACGGCGATTACATTTCAGATGCTTTGGCTGCCCAAGTAGGCGGAATTGGTATCGCTCCCGGAGCGAACATCAACTACGATACTGGACATGCGATCTTCGAAGCTACTCACGGAACAGCGCCTAAATATGCTGGTCTTGATAAAGTGAACCCGTCTTCTGTCATCCTTTCAGGTGTATTGATGCTTGAACACCTTGGCTGGAGCGAAGCGGCTAAATTGATCACGAACTCAATGGAAAAAACAATCGCTTCTAAAGTTGTAACTTATGACTTTGCACGTCTGATGGACGGTGCTACAGAAGTGAAAACTTCAGCATTCGCTGATGAGCTAATCAAAAATATGTAATTTTTGGAGAGAGGGGATTTTCCTCTCTCTTTTTTTCATGTTTATTTTAAATACTTTTTACCTCCAGATATTCAACTTATCAAAGATGTGTGGTTTCAGATTAAACCTTTAAGGAAATTGCAGACGTGTAAAGATTCTTTATAATGGAAGTATAATCGTGTGAAAAGGAGAGATTTCATGTCATTCAAACGCAAAAAGATTTCAGTAATCGGATCCGGTTTTACAGGAGCAACAGCGGCTTTTCTTCTGGCACAAAAGGAACTGGGGGATGTGGTATTGGTCGATATTCCACAAATGGAAGATCCCGCAAAAGGGAAAGCGCTTGATATGGCGGAGGCAGGTCCTGTTATCGGCTATGAT
>CAZGMW010000404.1:0-2095 GCA_964526895.1 uncultured Planococcus sp.
AAGGCATCCAGGCTTTCGTTGAAAAACGCAAACCGGAATTTACAGGCAAATGAACTGAAAAAAGGTGTCCCGTCAAATGGCGGGACACCTTTTTAAATGGACTTATGAATGGAAAAGCAATAGTTTACCTGCTGGTGAAGCCAGGCGATGTGTCTGATCTTCCAGTTCTTTTTCCTTCAAAATCTCTCTGCCTTTTTCTTTTGCCAGATCATCGTTTTCAGCAGTAAAAGTTTCTTCTGTAATCAATTTGCCGGTCTGCTCATAAGCAGTCAATTTGTAAGTTCTCATCATCGATCAACCCTTCCTGAATCACTATTCAGTTTCAGTATAAAGAATTTCAAAAGAAATGTCCTGCTTTGTTTGAAACATTTCCGCGCAAAGCCCGTATAAAGAATATACATAATTTAAAGGAGGATCTCAAATGGCGTTATCTGTAGAACACGCAACAAAGAAATTTGGGGATTTTACTGCAGTGGATGATCTATCGCTAACCATTGAAGAAGGCCAGATGCATGGTTTTTTGGGAGCAAACGGAGCCGGCAAGACGACGACTTTCCGAATGATTTTGGGTTTATTGGATCCCACTTTCGGCAAAGTCAGTTGGAACGGCAAACCGATTACTTATGAATCGAGTCCGTTTATCGGTTATCTACCGGAAGAAAGAGGCTTGTATCCGAAGATGAAAGTGGAAGATCAATTGATTTATCTGGCGCAGCTTCGAAAAATGTCAAAAGAGGATGCAAGAAGAGAAACCGCTGCATGGCTTGAACGTTTTGAAGTGCCTCATTACGCCGGCAAAAAAGTGGAAGAGCTGTCAAAAGGAAATCAACAGAAAATCCAATTAATTGCGTCATTGGTACATAAGCCATCGCTGATTATTTTGGATGAACCTTTCTCAGGTCTTGATCCAGTAAACGTCGGAATGTTGAAGAGTGCTATATTGGATGTGCAAAAACAAGGGGCGACTATCATGTTTTCAAGCCACCGGATGGATCATGTCGAGGAATTATGTGATGACATGAGTATCCTGGACCATGGAAAAGTTGTAGTCGGCGGTTCTATCAGGGAAGTGAAACGGAGTTTCGGCAAGCACAATGTGCGCCTTAAAATGGATCGGGAGCTAACAGTGCTCAGCCAGTTGCCGGGGGTCGAGAAATATACCGGTACTATTGATGGGGCTGTCCTTCAAATTACAGACGAAGCGGCCGCAGATCTGATTCTCGCAGAAGCAATGAAACTCGGTCAGCTGCGCCACTTCTCCATTGAAGAGCCTTCACTCGAAGAAATCTTTATTGCAAAGGTGGGCAAAGCATATGCATAGTTTTTGGATCATCTTTAAACAGGCATTTATGACGAAAGCACGGACGAAATCATTTATCATTACAACGATCGTTGTGGCAGCCGCCTTTTTCCTGCTGGCGAATCTGCCGAATATCATCGAATCCTTCGAGGGGGATGATGAAAGTCAGGTTCTACATGTGATAGATGAAAGCGGAGAGTTGGTTCCGCAATTGCAGACGCAGCTCGAACAGGCTGAAAGTGATATACAGGCGATGCCGACTGACATGTCTGAAGAAGAATTGCAGCAGGGCATCACCGAAGGCACAATCGAATCATATTTGGTGATTGATGGTGGAGACAGGCTGTCTGCGCGATATGTTTCGGAATCAGCAAATGACATCGGCGGAGGGTCAGATATTGAAAATGCTGTTCAGGCTATACAGACAGCCATGACGGCAGAGCAGCTTGGCCTTAGCGGAGCAGAAGTCGGAGAGCTGTTTATGCCTGCAGATTTTGAGCGGGAAGCGGTTTCCGATAGTTCCAAAACTGAAGAAGAGCTGAGCCAGGCAAGAGGGCTCGTCTACGTGCTCATTCTGCTGATCTATGTGGCAGTCATTTACTATCCAAACATGATCGCCATGGAAGTTGCCAATGAGAAATCTTCCAGGGTGATGGAAATCCTGATTTCCAGTGTCTCGCCGGTCAAGCATATGTTTGCGAAGATTGCGGGTATCGGTACGCTCGGAATTGTGCAGATGATGATTTTTGGAATCGCCGGCTATTTTGCATTCCAAACATCCGGTTCGAATATGGC
>CAZGMW010000405.1:0-2079 GCA_964526895.1 uncultured Planococcus sp.
CTTGTATCCTGTCGTATCCGCATTGATCGCGATTAATGTTTTGATACATATTTTATCATGGATCCCCTCGCTCGGTCTTATTATCTTCAATTACGGTGTCGGTTACAACGGTGCTATTGCTGAAGGTGAATGGTGGCGTTTCATTACGCCGATGTTCCTGCACGGCGGGATGATGCACCTGCTGTTCAATATGTTCTCGCTGTTCCTGTTCGGACCTGAGCTTGAACGATTGACCGGCAAAGTGCGATTTATCACGGTTTATGCGCTCGCTGGAATTTTTGCGACTGTCGCAACCTACTTCCTTCAACACATAGAATATCTTCATCTTGGTGCCAGTGGGGCAATCTTCGGCGTGTTCGGCGCTTACGGCGCATTATTATATTACGGTGGACGCGCGCTGCCGCAATTAAAGCAGATTCTTCTTCCGATTCTGGCTATCAGCGTCATCATGACATTTTTGACACCGGACATCAACGTTACCGCGCACATCGCGGGGATGATCACCGGGTTCCTGATTGGTCTTGGGTTCTTCCATCCGAAACGCATTGTTAGCTGGAAAAACAGGAAATAACGAAAATCGACAACACAAAAGGTCAGCCAGATTCATTCTGGCTGACCTTTTAGACTGTCGAGAAACCATTAACCTTTCTAATCGCTATAAGTGGACGCTTTCTGCGGGGTCTCAGGACTCGCTTCGCTCCGGCGCAAGCGCCGTCACTGCTTCCCGCAGGAAGAGGAAGCGATTTGTGCAAGCACAAATCGTTTGCGACGAAGCAGCGCAGCGATGCAGGAGCACATCTTTGTCCTTCGCCACCTGACACTTCATTTTGAAACCTTGTAGAATTGAAATGTTTACTTTTAAACAGATATGTTAGTTGAATGTGTCTCTATGATAGAAAGCAAATAGAGATATGGAGCAAAACAGCGAAGACTCCCAGGTGACTAAGCGAAGTGCTGAGATCCACTCGGGCGAAGTGAAACGAGCCCGAGTTAGCTCAGCGCGAGCCACCAGGAAAGCGGAGCTGTTTTGCGGAATATCGGTTTTCTCGCTTTCTTCCCCAACAACCAAAAAGGTCAGCCGGATTCATTCCGGCTGACCTTTTTGGTTGGGTGAAAGCGGCACTGGATGGTACCAGTCGAGAATCCGGCTGGCGTCATCTTTCTCCATATAATTGATGCGCGCCGAATAGCCGAGCATCCCAGATTTGATCGTTGCCTGGATCGAAGCCAGGTCTTGTTTTCGCTGAAAATAAGTTTGCAGCACATTGACTGCCTGCACTCTTTTTTTCCAAACGAAGAAAGTATGCTTGCTGAAACCTCTGAATTCCATCGTCAGCTGCCTGCCGTTAAGCGCATAGCCGGTGGTCCGGTGCTGCCAGACTCCCATGGCGACAACTGGCGGCACAATAAATAGCGACAACAAGCCGTACGGGAAAAAGTAATAGCTCAAGAGAACGATGGCCGGAACCATCCATATAAAATCAAGCCGATAATAAAAATGGACACTTCTTTTCGGCGCTTTCGTTAATGCCGGCTGAAACTCCATCTCAGGAAACAGTTCTTCCAAAACCGGCAGCATGCGAGCAGTTTTGACCAACGGGAACAACCGAATCTTCTCGTCTTTCCCTCCCATTGAGCCTCCTGCACTTTCAACAGTGACTACGCTGTAGCCGAACAGTTCACGCAGCGGGTTTCTTGAAACTTTTATTCCTTGGATCCGTTTGAACGGTACTGAGATTTTTTTCTTCTCCAGCAGCCCTCTTGTAATAAAGATGTGGTCATCGTCCACTTGGATGGTGAATTGGTAATTTGCCAGCAAGGTCAGTATCACAGAAACGATCCATGCGACCAGAAGGCCGGCAAAAACCGCCAATGCTACGATGAGGTAACCAAAACGCAGAAACAGCATGACTTCTTCGTAAATAGTTTCGTAAGGGATCAAGTCGCTGAACTGCGATAAAAAAACAGCCACCGCCGAAATGACTACACCTATTCCACCAGAAGTTGTAGCGAGAATCAATAATTCTTTCATCGACATGCGGTACAGGGTTTTCAGTTCTTTTTTAGGCACCGCGTCTT
>CAZGMW010000406.1:0-2072 GCA_964526895.1 uncultured Planococcus sp.
GTGGAAGGTGCTGGAAACAGCGCCTTCCACTCCCTTTGCGTTTTATAAAACTTCCTTAAAAATCATACTCCGCTTCTTTTTCTTCGCGGATTTTCGTGAAGGTCTCTGTCAGTATCACGGTATCTTCTGCAAGCCGCTCGAGGCGGAGCAGCACGTCGTGGTTGATGATTTCTTTCTGGTAGAAATCTTCTTCTTCGATAAAGACGAAAGTCTGGACCATCTGCGCTTTCATATAAGCGAGAATCGGTTTTAACTGTGTATCAGCCACCATGTAATGCTTGGCGGAGCCGGCTGTCACCAGCATGCTGACGATTTTGTCGCGGAAGGCATTGACCGGCAGCAAGTCGAAAATGTTTTTCAGTGCCGCCGGGATAGAGGCCTGGAAAATCGGCGTGCCGATGACGATGGCGTCGGCTTCCATCAATGTTTTTGTCACGTAGCCGGTGTCACCGGTATAGTCGAGGTAATTGCGGCCGTCGCTGAATTCCATTTGATAATCGGCGAGGTCGATCAGTTCTGTTTCCACTTCCGGGTATTTTTCAGAGATCGCTTTGATGGTTGCCGTCATCGCGATTCTCGTTTTTGAACCGATTTGGGAACCGGATAAACCAACGATTTTCATTCCGTTTCCTCCTTATTTTTTGGCTGTGTATTTTTTGATGGCCGGCAGGATTTCCGTACCGATCAATTCCAGGTTCTTTTTGATATTGTCCATTGGCATGCCGCCAAAATCAATTTGGGCGATATAGCGCTGATGGCCGAATACTTCATGCTGATGCAGTATTTTTTCGATGATCTGCTGCGGACTGCCGATATTCATGATGTTATGCGGATCGACGCCTTGTGCGAAGAGCTGTTTCGGGAATCCTCCGCCGTTGGTGCGTTTCATTCCTTCATTGATATGTGGGTATAATTCACGGAGTGCCTGCTGGGAATTTTCAGCGGCGTAGAAAAATCCTGCTGTCGCGATCGGCAATTCATCGGGATTATGCCCGCCTGCCCGCGCAGCGTCGCGATAAGCATCAACTGTGCCTTTAAACGTCGAAGTGGCTCCGCCGAGATGCGCCATGAACATTGGAACGCCGGCAAAACCGGCTTTCATCGCACTGGCGGGAGTGCCGCCGACTGCGCGCCAGATCGGCAATGAACCGTTGACGGGCCGCGGAAGAACTTTTGCATTGCGCAGCGGTGCACGGAATTCGCCGCTCCAATTGACGGTTTCATTTTCATTGATGAGACGGAGAAGGTCGAACTTCTCTTCGAAAAGATCCTCGTAGTTGCGTACATCATAGCCGAGCAATTCGAATAAGCCGATCCGGGAAGCGCGTCCTGCCACAAGTTCCGCTCGGCCGTTTGAAATCAGATCCAGCGTGGCAAAGTTCTCATAGACACGGACCGGGTCGGACGTGCTGATGATCGTCGAAGAACTCGCAATTTTCATCTTTGTGGTCGCCTGTGCAATTGCCGCAAGCACTACGGCATGCGCCTGTGTGGCGAAGAATTCCTGATGGCTTTCACCGACACTGAAAAAGTCGACGCCTGCCTGTTCTGCTAATTTTGCGTATTCGATGATATCCTGAATCCGCTGCTGTTCGGAGATTCTTTCTCCTGTATGCGGATCGGGCAAGTGGTCGCCTAATGTATAGATGCCGAACTCCAAACCGTTGTCCGGATTGATGCGATATTTTTCCATGAATAAATCCGCCCTTCTTTTTCAAAATATAAAGCCATTATAAGCGCTGGAAGTTCATAATGTAAGTACGCACTCCAAAGTGCTATAGTATACAAAAAGATACTATGGGAGTGATTAGATGGAACGAAAACCGGATAATTGCCAGGTGGAAGATGCTTTGGGAATCCTTGTCGGAAAATGGAAACCCGTGATTCTCCTATACCTGCTGCAGGAAGGCACTAAACGTTTCAGCGAATTGAAGCGCAATATGCCGGGCATTACACAAAAGATGCTGACGAAGCAATTGCGCGAACTGGAAGATGAAGACATCATCACACGGGTGGTCTACCCGCCAGTGCCGCCGAAAGTGGAATACTCGATGACGGAATATGGACGCAGC
>CAZGMW010000407.1:0-2069 GCA_964526895.1 uncultured Planococcus sp.
CAATATAGATTTTATGGGCCAATGGTATATCATTCTTTACGCAATTTTGATTGTAATCGGCGCGCGGATCATTGCTATTTTCCTCAGTACCATGCCGGCGAAAAGCCTGAGCAGAAAGGAAAGGATCCTCGTCAACTGGGGAGGGCTGAAAGGCAGTCTGTCGATTGCTTTGGCGCTGAGCCTTCCCTTGAATTTTGAAGGAAGGGATACATTGCTTCTGCTGACATTTTCAGTCGTCCTCTTCTCACTGATCGTTCAGGGGCTCACCATAAAACCGCTGATCGCAAAACTGGGCTTAAATCAAAAAGAGGCGGATAATGACACCCATTAAACTTCTGGCAGACAGTGCAGCTGATCCGGTGATAAACGGACCAGCTGCTTTTCTATGAAGTCGAAATTGAAACTTAATTGAAAAAAACCGTTGCTTCAGGCTATAATAAAAAGGTTATTATTGAACGGGGAGGCGGCAATTATGGAAAAATCAGTAGATATAAAACTGACGACCACCATCCGCCAGCCGGATATGGAAGAGCAAGTGATGAACCTGCAATCTCACGGGACACTGACGACGAAAAACAAAAGTCATTATCTTCAGTACCAGGAACAGCAGGATGAGCTTGAAATTCGGACCATTGTAAAATTCAATGAAGAAGAAGCGGTGATTATGAGAAGCGGCGGCCTTCAGATGAGGCTACCGTTTTTATTGCATAAAGAGCAGACCGGAAACCTGACTAACGCACAGGGTTCTTTCATGCTCACGACAACCGCGCACGAATTATCAGTGAGCGGAACTCATTTTAAAGTCCGGTATGATTTGGTGCTCGGCGCTGATTATGTCGGTGAGTATGAAATGGAAATTCAATTTATGGAGGCTACAAAATGAATGCAGTTGAAAAAGTCCAGCACGCCATTAAATTGGCGATAGCGGAAGCCGTGAAAAAAGCGGAATTGACGACAGAACCGGTGGAAGTCCACTTGGAAGCGCCAAAAGATAAAGCCAATGGCGATTACGCGACGAACATCGCGATGCAATTGACGCGTATCGCAAGAAAAGCGCCGAAAATGATTGCGGAAGCGATTGTTTCAAATATCGATAAAGATTCTGCAAACATCGAGAAAATCGAAATCGCGGGTCCGGGGTTCATTAATATCACCATCAAAAAAGATTATTTATTGGACGTTGTGAAAACGGTTCTGGAACAACAGGAAAATTATGGCCGCACCAATTCGGGTGCCGGTGAAAAAGTCCAAGTCGAGTTCGTATCGGCAAATCCGACAGGCGACCTGCACCTCGGCCACGCCCGCGGTTCGTCAGTCGGCGATTCACTCTGCAACGTGCTGGACTTTGCAGGCTATGAGGTGTCCCGCGAATACTACATCAATGATGCCGGCAATCAAATCAATAATTTGGCGCTCTCAATCGAAGGCCGTTATTTTGAAGAGCTTGGAAAAGGCGACAGCATGCCGGAAGACGGCTACCGCGGCCAGGACATCATCGACATTGCAAAAGCCCTCGTTGCTGAACATGGCGATAAATTCCTGAACATGACACATGAAGAGCGTTATGCGGAATTCCGCAAGCATGGACTGGAAGTGGAGCTTGCTAAATTGCAGAAAGATTTGGCTGACTTCCGTGTTGAATTTGATGTATGGTTCTCAGAAACTTCTTTGTATGAAAACGGCAAAATCGATGTTGCATTGCAAAAGCTGCGCGACAACGGCCATATTTTTGAAGAAGGCGGAGCTACCTGGTTCCGTTCGACGACCTTCGGTGATGACAAAGACCGCGTCCTGATCAAGAATGATGGATCGTATACGTATCTGATGCCGGATATCGCTTATCACGAAGATAAGATTTCCCGTGGCTTCGGCAAATTGATCAATATCTGGGGTGCTGACCACCATGGTTATATCTCCCGGATGAAAGCGGCCATCGAAGCGCTTGGTTATGATCGCGAGACGCTTGAAGTAAGCGTTATTCAAATGGTGCAATTATACAAAGACGGCGAAAAGATGAAGATGCGTTCAGGCGATTCGCATATGGACTTCGACTTGGATCTGGCAGTTTC
>CAZGMW010000408.1:0-2057 GCA_964526895.1 uncultured Planococcus sp.
AGCCTCTCCTTTATTGTTTCGATTGAAGTCCTGTGATTTCCTCTAAAGATCTTGTGGGATGCGAATAAATTCTGGGATGGGGTTAAGTGAGAAGAAAAAAGAGTGATTTTACGAATTTTTTTATAAAATGACAAAGTGTTTGAGGGTGTTAGGATTTATTTGCCGAAAGATTGCCTGTTTTGGGTGTTTAGATAGGTGGCGATTCTTGCTTTATCGATTATATCGGCGTTCAGGAAATTATATCGGCGTTCAAAAATTTATTCAGGCGCTCAAGAGATTATTCCGGCGTTCAAAAATTTATTCGGGCGCTCAGGTGATTATTCAGGCGTTCAGCCAATTTGTCGGCAAAATCCGCATCGCCATTTCAAAAGCACACAAAAAACCGGCTGCACTCGGCAGCCGGTTGTCTCTACTATTTATATTCCCGCGCTCAGTACCACTTCACCCTGAGGCAATTCGTTGCCGGATTGCGGTTCTAGAGTAATCGCGATCGTATCCCATTCTTCTGTGTTATCGTCGATATTGAAATACGTCGCGCCTTCACCATCGGCATTGGCCGTGAATGCGCCGGCTGGAATCGGATTGTCGCCTTCGATGAGCCAGACCTGATAGACCTGATCCCCTTCAAGAGAGGCAAGCTGCTCTGCTGTGACGACCAGATTGAGCGCGCCATCTTCTTCCTCGATAACGGCAGCTGTTGCATCGCCTTCAAAGCCTTCGCTCGGCTGCAAGTCAATCGACTGGAACGCCGTCTCCGGTTGAATCGGTGTCGGTTCTGGTTCTGGTACCGGTGCTGCCTGCTCCTCCTGCAATTGCATGAACGCATAAGCGTTGCCGAGCAATGAGAGCAACAGGACAGCTGCAATCAGCGGTGTCATCCAATTGCGTTTGCGGCTGCGGCTCGTCATCGGCACCACGTTTGTTCGTTCTTGGTTTCGCGGCTTGCGTACCGACGATTCCGACTCCGCTTGTGAAGCACTTGTCGCTTTACTGCCAGTTGCAGCTCCTGCAGCGGCGGACGAAGCAGATGAAGCACTCGACGTTGTATGTGAACTCCCGCTTTCCGGTGTGCCATCGTTTTCACTTTCTTCTGCGAAAACGTTAGACAGGATCCGTGATTTCATTCCCGCAGGTGGTTCTGCAGGGTCTGAAAGATAAGGGAGCTGTCCGGTTGCGTCCGCGATTTCGCGGCATTCGTCGCAAGTCTTCAGATGTTCTTCAAACTGGCGAGTTTCGTCAGCCGATAATGTGCCGTTCAGATAGTCGACCAATTGATCACAATGTTCGTTATTCATCGATAGCCCCCCTTTCCTGCATCCCGTGCAGTGTTTTCTTTAGCTTGCTGAGTGCCAGCCGGATCCTGCTCTTGACGGTTCCGAGCGGTATCCCGCATAATTCGGCTATTTTCTCGTGTGTATGTCCTTTAAAGTAGAATAATTGGATCATCTCCTGCTGTTCGGCTGATAATTGCGAGACAGCTGCCTGGATATGCTCTTTTTCTTCCTGCCATTCGACCGTCTGTTCAACACTCGACTCGCCGCTTGGCATTTCAGCGACTTCATCGAGCGGCACGGTCGCAGCCTTACGCTTGCGTATCAGGTCAATCGCGGAATTCTGCGCCATCCGGAACAGCCAGGAAGCGAACTTCCCTTTGCTGTCATCGTATTCGCCGACACCCCGCCAGATTTTGATGAACACTTCCTGCAGCGCCTCTTCCGCCAGATCGCGGTCCTGGGTCATTTTATAGAGAAACGAGAATAAGATCTTTTCGTAACGGTCATACAAGTATTCCAGCGCATCTTTATCTTTTTCACGGATGCGCGAGTAAAGCAACGTATCGGAACTTTTCTCCATCGATGTTCTCCTTTTTATTCATGTGTCATAGTACTAGCTTACTATACCCCGACAGATTGGAGATAGTCTGGACCGGCTTTATTTTTTGTAAGCTTATCTATCTAACGTGCGAAAGGCGGATTTAGATCAGTTTTGCAATAAATAATATTTGATGACTTTCTCAACCGTACAGCAGGCCATCGAGTTTTCAAGCGGGATCAGTT
>CAZGMW010000409.1:0-2055 GCA_964526895.1 uncultured Planococcus sp.
AAACTGATTGCCACAATAGAAAACTTCCTCATAACATAATCTCCCTCTTTAAAAAATAAATCATTTCGCTTCCGGGGAAGCGCCGCATTTCCCAACTAATTTATACGGATAAATAAACAAAATACCACACTGCAGACGTTAATACAAAAGGTAAAGTGTACAAATTGAAGTGTAATATCAAAATCGTTAAAGATTTTTTCCTGTGTTCCGGTATAAAAACTAAAGCCGTATCCGGTAACCGTTGAGGTCAGTGGATACAGCTTCTTTCAGATGTAATTGTTGTTAATAACTGAACCCGACATGACACGGGGAGACGAATGTAAAATCGCCGTTCTTTTACAACAGAACGACGACAAAAATCGGTGTTTTTATGCTTGTACAGGTTCTCCGCTGAATACATTGACTTCAAGCGGTGCAGCCATGAAAGCCTGTGCTTTTTGGCCAAAGGCCGTAAAATGTTCGCTGGTGTTGTGAGCGGCAATTGCTTCTGCATTTTCCCAAACTTCGACCATGGTAAAGTGGCCTGCCTGATCAGTTGATTTCATCAAATCGTATCGAATGTTGCCGGCTTCCGCACGTGAAGCCTCGATAAGTGCTTTCGCTTCTTCCAGGAATGCTTGCTCCTGGTCTGGTTTCACCTGCAGGTTTGCATGAATAATCATCATAATTAAACTCAACCATCCTTCTATCATTTATTTTGTTTGTCAGTATTCACGAATGTTCGTTTGCATGCGATTCAGCATGTCAGACAGCGCATCCACTTCTTCGGCTGAAAAATCGTGGAGCATCTGCTCTACAAAGCCCATATTTTCTTTTCGGTATTCGATTATTTTCTTGCGGCCTTCCTCGGTCAGGCTGACAAAAACCACGCGATTATCATCCGGATTTCTCCGTCTGGTCACCATACCGCTGGCTTCCAGCTGTTTGATATGGCGTGTAATCGCGGCTCCATCTATGTTCACCGCTTTTTGAAGAGACGACTGGTTGATTTCTTCGGTATTATACAGCTCGTACAGCAATTCATAGCGGGATGAGCTGATGCCTGTGCAGCGTTCAAATTTGGGGCTAATTTGGTTTGT
Organism: uncultured Planococcus sp.; assembly: GCA_964526895.1. GTDB lineage: Bacteria > Bacillota > Bacilli > Bacillales_A > Planococcaceae > Planococcus. Next base: position 1,080 of record CAZGMW010000409.1, read on the forward strand.
GAGCCCTTTGAACAACTGCAGGACTTGTTCCTGTTTTGAATATGAACACGACATAAATGGACCTCCTAGTCACTCGTTAGAGCCAATTTATAGCTGTGCTCACTATTCATTGACCAGTCAAATATAATACAGAATCCGCTATTACTCAACCCAATCCGATCCTCTTAGCGCCAAGTGGTAATTGCATCAACAGGCAAGCGGTACGATGCAAATCCTTCGTTCAGGGCTTTGCCGATTGTAATGAGCATTACCGGAACATACCGTTCTTTTTCCATACCGAAGGCTTCCCCAATCTGCTCTTTGTCGTAGCCTCCGACCGGGTTCGTGTCATAGCCGTAAGCACGGGCTACCAGCATGAGCTGCATGGACACAAGGCCTGAATCGAGCATGATGATATCCTTCAGTTTTTCATCGGACATCTCGTCATACATCGGTTTAAAGTAGCTTAGCTGAAATTCTTTTACTTCTTGGGGCATATAGCCGTGTTCGACTGCTTTGCCGTAGATCTCTTCGGCATAGTCAAAATTATTGCGGTCAGCGAAAACAGCGATCACCGCAGAAGAGCTCATGATTTTTTCGTGGTTGAATGAAGCAAGAGGTGCAAGCGTCTCTTTTCCTTCGTCGCTGTCAATGACAAGAAAGCGCCACGGCTGCATATTAATGGACGACGGGGCTTTCGTAGCCTGAGTAAGAATTTCACTCATTTCTTCCCGGCTGATTTTGACTGATGGATCGTATTGCTTGATGGAACGGCGACCGTTCACGATTTCATTGGAATCATTTGTTTTTTGCAAGGTTTGCATGATATAAGTGCTCCTTTTTCTATCTTTTTTTCATCGGCGATAATGATTGACACCTCAATGATTGACTCCTCATATAATATAAACCCGTTTAGAGTAATATGCAACTGCAAAGAACTGCTATCGTGAACTCGGCATTCTTCTCGTTCCCAGTGAGCGATTGTTTAAAGCCTCAT
>CAZGMW010000410.1:0-2026 GCA_964526895.1 uncultured Planococcus sp.
TCGGCAATCCGGTTGCCGTTCATCCAGAGCCGCGGCTTCGGACAGTTGCCGAGAAACGCGATTGGGAAATCATTCAATAGAAAAGCACACAATCTTCAGGCATCCGCCTCGAAGTTTGTGTGCTTTTTTGTGTTAATTTCCCAAGTTTCCTTCTTTACCGATCCTCCCATTTCTGAACAGTCCGTAAATAACCAATGTTATAAAGAATAGGCTCAATAGCAAGAATACGATTCCAAAAACAAACTCTTCTTCTCTGAAATTTCGATAGGAATATGTTGCCATTATGATTGAACTGATAATCAATGAAATATGTATTAAAGGATGAATTTTCACCTTCTCCAATATACCTCTCCCCTATTTTTTGGCTTATTGTTGAATCACAGTTTCTTTATCAGCCGTTGAAACTATTTCTTCCGCAAGTACCTCCAAACAAATCCGCACGCCTTTCACCAAATCACGATGCGGCCAGCTCGGTAGATTGCCATGCTCGATCGCCAGTTCATGTGAAGCCGGCATATGAATAAAACCGGAAGGAACGTCCTTCTCATGAATGTCCATGTAATGAAGTGCTTCGTACATCACATTATTACATAAATATGCACCGGCTGAATTGGAGATCTCGGCAGGCAATCCTTCTTCCACCAAACGGCTGACCATTTTCCCGATTGGCAAGCTTGTCATATAGCCTGCTGCTCCCGCTTTTTGCACCGGTTCACCAATTGGCTGATTATCCGCGTTATCTGCTGGACCATCTTTCAGATTGATGGCAATCCGTTCTGGCGTCATCTTAAAGCGCCCTGCAGCAAGACCCAAGGAAACCACCGCATCCGGATCCAAGTCTTTGATCAAATCAATGATCATGCCGCCTGCCTTCTCAAAATCAACTGGCAGTATTCTGCCTATTACTTTGTAGTCCCCAATTATTTTGTCGTCCAACTCTTCCACCACTTTAATTGTTGGATTCAACGAGAAATCCAGGAACGGTTCAAAACCCGTCAGCAGCAATTTTTTCATTGCCCCACCTCCCTATGTTTAATAATACAGCAAACCAGCCAAAAATACAGAATAGTCTTAATACATAAATATTCATTAATTTGTATATTTACTCTTTACATTGCATAAATTAGCTATTAATATACATATTAACGAATAAAAATACTATTTATTGGAGGAATCATTCATGAAAAAGAAATCATTATTTTTCGGTTTATTGGCATCAGCGGCTTTACTGCTTGGGGCGTGCGGAGATGATACATCTGCAGACACAGAAGAAAAGAAAGTGCTGGAAATGGGGACCTCAGCTGAATTCCCTCCATTTGAATCCATCAATGCTGATGGAGAGTTCGTCGGTTTTGATATTGACTTGGCAAATTACATAGCAGACGAACTGGGCTACGAACTTGAAATTACGGACATGAAATTCGACGGCCTGATTGGCGCATTGCAAAACGACCGCGTTGATATCGTTATTGCCGGAATGTCCGCAACGGATTCACGTCGTGAAAATGTGGATTTCTCCACAGAGTATAATCATTCCGGTGAAATGTTCGTCACACCAGCGGGTTCTGATGTCAAAACCCTCGAAGATCTCGAAGGTCTGACGGTAGGCGTTCAGCTTGGCACTATCCAGGAAGAAGGCGCGAACAAAATCCTTGAAGAAGAAAACATCAATTTCGAACTGAAAGCTTTGGATGATTCTGGTGCTTTAATCCAGGAACTGCTTTCCGGTCGCATCGAAGCCGCATACATGGACAAGGAAGTGGCACTCGGTTACCTGGAACAACAGGATTTGGAAGCTTTTGATGATCCTACAACAAGCTCGCCTGGCATGGCTGCAGCCTTTCCGAAAGGCAGCAAGCTAGTGGACGATGTCAATGAAATCTTGGCAGAAGCGGAAGAAAGCGGCTTTTTGAAAGAACTGCAGGACAAATGGTTGAGCGAAGAACAATAGAAAGCATCCGGATCAGGAGAAATTTTCTCCTGATCCTTCCTTTATCAAACATCAAAAATCTTTAACCGGAAATGA
>CAZGMW010000411.1:0-2026 GCA_964526895.1 uncultured Planococcus sp.
AGTGGGCGCTTTGATACCGCTTCTCACAATGGGTATTCCGGGATCGGGGACTACTGCAGTTATGCTTGGAGCGTTAATAATGCTGGGCATCCGTCCTGGTCCACTGCTTTTTGAAAATCAGCCTGAAATGGTTTGGACATTGGTCAACAGCATGTTTGTCGGAAACATTGCTCTTCTGATCATTAACATTTTGCTGGTCGGATTGCTGGTCAAAATACTGGATACTCCCGCAAAAGTTTTGTATCCGATCATCATCATGCTGGCGTTTATCGGTACATATACACTTGGTTACAGCACGGTAGACTTCTTCTTGCTCCTTGTTTTTGGCTACTTCGGTTTGGTGCTGAAGATTTTGGATTTCCCAATCGCTCCATTAATTCTTGCTGTAATTGTCGGAGGGGATATGGAACAAAACTTCCGTATGGCACTTACTTCTTCGCAAGGAAGTGTTTCAATTTTCTACGGATCTCCTGTAGCAATTGGGCTGATCGTATTAACCATTTTATCTCTTTTTTATCCGTTAATCCTCAAAGCATTCAAGAAACGGAAACAACAAATTGAATAGATCTATCGGAAAGGATGAAAAGTCTTGGTGACAAAAAACGAACTTCAATCCCATTATGATATTGTAGTCGTCGGCGCAGGAAATGCTGCTTTATGTGCAGCTATCGCCGGCAGAGAACAAGGAGCCAGCATTCTTGTTTTGGAACGAGCGCCGAAAGAGAAGAAAGGAGGGAATTCCTACTTCACTGATGGGGCAATCCGGGCGGCATACGGAGATTTGAACAATGTCCGCAAAATCATTCCTTTGCTGACTGATGAAGAAGTGGCAAATACAGTGATGCCGGAATACGATGCAAAAGAATATTACGATGATCTGATGCGTGTGACTAAAGGAGAAAGTGAGCCGTCGCTTGCCAAAGTCTTGACGGATAAATCGCTTGAAACGATTCTCTGGATGAAAGAGCAGGGCGTTGTGTTCGAACTGAATAAAGGTAACCAGTCATTTGTCGAGAACGGAAAACGGCATTTCTGGGGCGGCTTGCCTTTGAAGACAAAGGAAAAAGGAATCGGTTTAATGCGTTCATTGTTCCAACGCGCAGAAGAATTGGGCATTGATGTTTGCTATAATGCCCGTGCTACAGAACTGTTGACGGAGAATGCTGGTGTTAAAGGGGTCGCTGTTGAAATTGACGGTGAACAAATGGAAATCCACAGCTTCAGTGTTATTCTCGCGAATGGCAGTTTCGAAGCAGACAGGAAAAAAAGAAAAGTTCATATGGGTGATGAGTGGCAGGCAGCCATCGTGCGGGGGACTGAATACAATACCGGCGATGGACTGGACATGGCTTTGGCAGTTGGCGCACAAAAAAAAGGCCAATGGTCAGGATGCCATTCAATCGGCACAGATTTCAATGCACCTAAAGTCGGCGATTTCAAAAAGCCAGGTGACATTTACAAAAAACACTCGTATCCGCTCAGCATCATGCTAAACAAAGATGGCCAGCGTTTTGTTGATGAAGGAGCAGATTTTCGGAATTACACTTATGCAAAATACGGCAAGGAAATTCTGAAGCAACCGGACCATGTGGCCTATCAATTGTTTGATGCGAAAACGCGTCCGTTGCTTCGCGAAGAGTACAATCTGGAAGAAGCTACTTTTTATGAGGCCGAAACGTTGGACGAATTGGTGAGCCAGCTTCCAGTGGACAAAGAAAAGTTCCTTGTGACAATCGAAGAATACAATAATGCTGTACAGGAAGGTGACTTCAATCCATCCGTCAAAGACGGAAAACGTACAGATGGAATTGTGCCGCCAAAAACAAATTGGGCCAATATGCTGGAAGAAGGACCGTTTTATGCTTATCCTGTAACGTGCGGCATTACATTTTCATTTGGAGGCATCCATACCGATACAGAAGCCCAGGTGCTGGATGATAAAGAACAGCCGATCAGCGGTCTTTATGCAGCGGGAGAAATGGTTGGCGGTATTTTCTATCACAACTATCCGGGGGGATCCGGTTTG
>CAZGMW010000412.1:0-1023 GCA_964526895.1 uncultured Planococcus sp.
TGGTCCAACGGATGCTGGCGAAACTGATTGCCTTCCAAAGATTTTCTATCTCAATTAGACCCGTCTTTAGCCGAACTTCGTGACAGATTGTACGATAAAACTTACACTTCCGATGAGATTGCAGGGAATTTAAACGAAGAGTGGGCTGCTAAATTGGGATTAACTACTAAAACAGTAATTGCAGTCGGAACTTTCGATGCGCATTCCGGAGCAGTCGGAGCAAAAGTGGAGGAAAATACACTCATCAGAATTATGGGAACTTCCACCTGCGATATTATGGTGGCACCCCATGAAATTATCCAAGAGAAAACCGTCAAAGGAATCTGCGGACAGGTAGATGGTTCGGTTATTCCGGGATTGATTGGTTTGGAGGCTGGTCAGTCAGCGTTCGGCGATTTATTGGCGTGGTACAAAGATATTCTGTCGTGGCCGACACAAAACATTTTGATGAATTCTAATGTCATTGATGACAATCAAAAACAACTTCTAAAAGAAGAAATAGAACACAATCTCATCCGAAATCTCACTTTGGAAGCAGAAAAAATTCCTCTATCCGAAGCCGTTCCAATTGCTCTGGACTGGATTAATGGCCGAAGAACACCCGATGCCAATCAGGAGCTGAAAGCGGCGATCAGCAATCTTTCGCTCGGCACAAAAGCTCCGCATGTTTTTAAAGCTTTAGTGAATGCCATTTGTTTCGGTTCCAAAAAAATTGTCGACCGTTTCGAAGAAGAAGGCGTGAAAATCGAAAAAGTCATCGGAATTGGTGGTGTTGCCAGAAAATCACCTTTCATAATGCAGACCTTAGCAAACGTCCTGAATATGCCGATTGTAGTAGCCGCTTCCGATCAGGCTCCGGCTTTGGGAGCAGCAATTTATGCCGCCGTTGCCGCAGGAATTTACCCGAATGTTCAGGAAGCAAGTCAGAAAATGGGTTCCGATTTCGAAGCCGAATATTTCCCGCAGACAGAAAACGTAGAGAAATATGCAGAATTAATGAATCAATATCAGGTTCTTGCTGAT
>CAZGMW010000412.1:1033-2019 GCA_964526895.1 uncultured Planococcus sp.
GAAAATAATAGCAAGTCAAAGAAGATGTTGAAGATTGACAGTTTGTAGTAGATAGAAAATTCAAATAGGCTTTTGCCAGCTCCATAGATACAAGCCTCGTAGAAGCGACCTGTTAAATATTCACAACAAATAAACCAACAACCATCAACCAAAAACTAACAACTAAAATTAGAAACGGTCAAATAATTTTTTAATCTTTCAATCATTTAATAAAAATAAAATGAGCATTTATAAAGAACTCCAGAGAGAATGTTATGAAGCCAATATGCAGCTCGATGCCTTGAAGCTGGTCGTTTACACTTTCGGAAATGTAAGTGCCGTCGACCGTGAAAAAGGAATTTTTGCCATCAAGCCAAGCGGCGTTCCTTACGAACTTTTAAAACCGGAAGATATTGTGATTTTAGATTACGATGCTAATGTGGTTGAAGGAAAATTAAGACCGTCGTCAGACACCAAAACCCACGCTTACCTTTACAAAAACTGGGAAAATATTGGTGGAATTTCTCACACCCACGCCATTTACTCTGTCGCTTGGGCGCAGGCTCAGATGGATATTCCAATTTTCGGAACTACTCACGCCGACCACTTAACAAAAGATATTCCCTGCGCTCCACCAATGCGTGATGATTTAATCGAAGGAAATTACGAATACAACACCGGAATCCAGATTCTCGATTGCTTCAAAGAAAAAGAACTGTCTTACGAAGAAGTGGAGATGGTTCTCATCGGAAATCACGGACCATTCACTTGGGGAAAGAATTCAGAAAAGGCCGTTTACAACAGCAAAGTCCTCGAAACGATTGCCGAAATGGCGTATCGCACCAGACAAATCAACCCAAATGCTCCCCGTCTGAAAGATTCTCTCATCAAAAAACATTACGAAAGAAAACACGGCAAAGACGCCTATTACGGTCAATAAACGGCTTCTGGCAATTTGCACCTCAATTTAAATATTGTAAAGAACTTGAATAATAAAAAATTACAAT
>CAZGMW010000413.1:0-2017 GCA_964526895.1 uncultured Planococcus sp.
GCCCACACTTTTTATCCCATCAGCAGGCTGGTGGTTAAAATTGTCGAGCTGTTAGCAGATATCTGCGTTCGCCAAGTTCTCCTGAATATCTCGCTCTTTTTCGCTTTTCGCGCGCGAAAAGCATGCATTTGAGCTTTTGATCTTAATATTTTAAGTGATTGAGGCTCTTTTTAGGCCAAAATCAATTTTTTTGAGCTTTTATTCGAATCAGTTAATCGCATAATGGTTGTTATCAACGTTCAGTAAATTATTCGGGCGTTCAGCGATATAATCGGGCGTTCAAAAAATTAATCGGGCGCTCAGCATGAAATGTGCAGAATGAAATCACTCTTTAAACCGTCTCAACCACTCACCTATCACCACAAGTAAATCATCGTCAATCGGCTGCTCCAACTGAGTCTTATACTCCTTGATCAACCCCAGCATCGTATGCTGTCCCTCATATTTCCGAAGAATATGATTCATGTCCGGAATGATTTGCCATTCCGCCTCGCCTTTCACCAATTCCGGAATCCGCTTCACATGTTCCGGCGGGACTTGCATATCCTTGTCACCCGTCACTGCAAGCACCGGACACTCAACCTCCTTCAAATACACCGAGGTATCGAAAGCCAGGGTCTCCCTCAGCCACTTCGCATTGATCCGCACTCCCTGGATGCGCATTACATCTTTATTCGAATCCGCAATTTTCTTGAATATCTTGTCGTTTTGCTTTCTCGCTTTAGTAGTCACTTTCAATGTGCGGTAAAGCCACCCTTTAAAACCGCCCGTTTTATCCATTTCATCAAACGCCGCTTCAGTCTGCAAAGCCGACAGATTTTTGGACGCTTCCGCACCGCCCGCCAGCAAGATGAGTCCTGCCGCAGGTTCCTGCTGATGCACTGCCGGCGCCATCAACGCTCCTTCGCTATGTCCAAGAATCACGACGTTTTCAGCATCCACTTGAGGATGGTTTTTCAGGAACCGCAAAGCCGATGTCGCATCTTCAATAAAATCACTGATTCCCGCTGCTAAAAAACTGCCCCCGCTTTTATTGACGCCACGCTTATCATAACGCAGGGTGACAAAACCCAGCCCAGTGAGAAATTCCGCCAGATCCTTGTAGATATTCATCTCCATCTTCTTCAGGTTTCCATCGCGGTCACCTTTGCCCGACCCCGAAATGATCAGCACTGCGGGATGCAATTTTCCCCCACCAGTCGGAATAGCCATCGTTCCGCTTATGCCAACTCCTGATTCAATCAACACTTCAATCTCTTTACTCATCTTCTTTTCCCCTTTCCCCTTCTGGAATGATGACAGTTGAAATGACGCGCTTTGTCCGCTCCGGTGTCGGTGCATTGTCAATATACTTTGTAAATACGTTCCGCAAATCCGTCAAAAGCTCATTGAATTCCGCATCATCAAGATGCAAAGCCAATTGCCGGTACCCGACGCCGTCCCGCTCAAAATCAACTGGACCGTTATCAAGATATTCTTCAAAGCTTTTGGTTAAATAAACAGCAAAAAACATGAAGTATTTCAGGTGATCTTCCTTGGTTAACTCCATCGTCTCTTCATTAGTCAGAACCGCAGCCGCTCCGTTCAGCTCGTACGTTTTCTCAACCGCTCCGCGTATCTGGTTTTCTCCGGTTACCGCAAGAACCTCCGCTTTAACCAGGACATCCAGTTGCCGGTAAAGCGTCGCCTGAGGAATATCCTTCAATTGCCCGGCCAATTGTTTTGCTGTTGTCGCCTGTCCATCCAGCAGCTGTTGGATGATCCGGATCCGCACCGGATGAAGAATGGTTTCTGCCTTATTCATAATTTCACGACCTCATTGTTATCATTTTTAATAATGTTATCATAATTGATAATAAAAAGCATTCTTTATATTATCAATTTTAAGAAATGAAAAAAGCAAAAACCCGTCAAATAGCGACGGGCTTTTGCTTTAGGAAACCAGCATATTTAAATAGGTGATTTTAAGTTCTTTTTCGCTTTTCGCTGGCGAAAAGCATATATTATGAGGTTTTGA
>CAZGMW010000414.1:0-2003 GCA_964526895.1 uncultured Planococcus sp.
AATTCACTTTATTAAACCGTATAAAACGACTTACGACCATGAAACCAAAGAACTCAAACCCAAAACAACAACTGTTTACATCATTAACAGTGATTGCTGTATGCTTGTCACTTGCATGGATAATTCCGGCTGAACAAGTTATTAAACAACAAAAGAAAAATCGAATAGAAAGTAATCAATCATATACGGATACTATCCTGCCTAAACTGCCGGCTCTTCCAGGCCTGGCGGACGCGCCCCCGGCACCTCCTATGCCATCAATCGAAAGTATTCCGAATCTTGCGTTAGCACCACTGGCTCCCATTGCACCGGAAATCCCGTTCATGTCGGCCCCTCCTGTTCCTGCACCACCTTCAATTCCCTTTCCGCCGGACACAAATGAATTGAAAAAGAAATTTAGCAGCCCGGAGTGGAAAAAACATATGGAAGAAATGAAGAGCCATGCCGAAGAAATGAAAAAGCATTTAAAAAGCCCTGAGTGGAAAAAGCAAATGGCAGATATGGAAGTTAATGCTGAACAAATGAAATCACATGCCCTGGCCATGCAAAAAGAATTCGACAGTCCTGAATGGAAGAAGAAGATCGAAGATATGAAGCAGCATTCTTTGGAAATGAAGAAGCAATTTGATTCTCCGGAATGGAAAAAGAAGATCGAGGATATGAAAGTTCAAGCGGAAGAGATGAGAAAACAATTTGACTCTCCTGAATGGAAAAAAAAGTTCGAAGACATGAAGGTAAATTCAGAGGAAATCAGGAAGAAGTTTGATTCACCGGAGTGGAAAAAGCAAATGGAAGAGATTCAAAAGAAAGCTCAGGAAATGCAGCTTGAAGAGGAAATGGTAGAGAAAAACGCTAAGCCTAAAAACTGATCTTTGAAATTGACATTTTGAAGCCTCTGATTAAAATCAGGGGCTTTTTTAATTTTATGAAAGTACAAGAGGAAAGAAAACTCGAACATGGGACGGAATTAGTTTCGGTTCTGGCTTTCGCCATATAACACGGTGTTTTTGGGGAACCGAGGGGAATTCCAGTCAAAATCCCCGGTAACATTCTTCGGCCGCCACTCTCTAAATAATTTATATTTGAATTGTGATTGCCAACCCCATACAATTATACAGGAACGCCTATACGGGACTTAGCAGAGAAAACTGGTATTTATCTGTAGTCATGTTTATCAACCGGAGTGGCACGATGGTCGTTCCTTTCATGACCATATATTGCACGCAGCAACTGGGCTTCACCATTGTTCAGGCCGGGATTATCATGTCATTATTTGGTGCCGGATCCATCTTAGGAGCATTTCTCGGCGGGAAAATTACAGATAAACTTGGGTTTTACCATTTGCAGCTAGGTGCTCTATTCAGCGGCGGAGTGTTGTTCATTTCTCAGCGATTTGCAGCAGCGCCTGTGCATATATTATTGGATTAGTTGTGTTTTGAAGTACAAGGTCATCGCAGCAGAACTCTCGTTCTCTTCGGATTTCTTTTCCGATTAACCATATGGCAGGATTAAAGAACAGTATCATTTCCATGATCCGTTGGATGATATTGAAGAGATAGTCATTACGTCGGATATGCGCCAGCTCATGTAATAAAATAGCTTCAACCTCTGCCGTACTCAGATTGTTAATCATCGCGACCGGTAGAATTATAATCGGTTTAAAAAAGCCAATCGTGCATGGGATGACGGTATTATAGCATATGGAAAGTCTGACTTTCTTTTCCAGATTAAGTTTTCCTGCAAGGGTACCGAGTTGCGGGTTCCAACTCAGGTCGACATTCTTCAGGCTCTTTGCCCGGATAATATTGATACGGAATAAGCCAAACAGAAGCACGGTGAATTGGATGAGGAGACCTGCAAAATAAAGGACTGCTATCCATGTCGAGAATCCCGGTAAAAGGTTTGCCGCTTTAAATGACCCTGTTACAGCCGTTTTGGTTTCGAACGCTGGCATTTGCGTACTGCTTTCCAGTTTTTGTAATCCTGTGAGATAGGCATCCGAA
>CAZGMW010000415.1:0-2000 GCA_964526895.1 uncultured Planococcus sp.
GTCGGCCAATGAAGCAGATTCGAAAAGCCCTTTCGTCATGGGGCAGAATAATTTTTGTGCTCTTTATATTGCTTTTTACATTCTCCTTCGCCATGTTTCAAGGCGGTTTCGTCAGCTGGTTCATCTTCTATATGGTTCTGCCGTTCGTCCTGTATTCCCTGCTGCTGATTTTTTATCCGCTCAAGGGGATTGAATTGAGCCGTCAAATCCACACCACGCAAATTCGGAAAGGACAGAAATTTTCTGCGACAATCCATTTCAGGCGCGAATCTTCTTTTCCTCTTCTATATACAGTGCTGACAGAAAAGACAAACTCAGTCGCTTTAAGAAAAAGGAATCCTGCCGAAAACCGGGCGATGTTCATGCTTGGCTTTCGAAAAGCACATACCTGGGATTATGAAATCGAAGACATGCCAAGGGGCGAGCATATACTGGAAGGGGTAGAACTGGAAATTGCGGATTTTTTCGGCTGGACCAAAAAGACGAAAATTTTTCCGTTGAAACAAACGATCCTCGTTTATCCGAAAACGCATGATATTCCCTATCGGACGCTTGAATCCAGTTATGACCAGGGCGCGATGGCTGCTCCACATACATTGGTGAAAGATACCACTATGGCTACAGGTATCCGTGATTATCAAACCGGCGATCGAGTATCATGGATCCACTGGAAGTCTTTTGCACGGACGCAAACATTGCGTACCAAGGAATTCGAAGACAGGCAGGCCGAAGATTTATTTCTGTTCGATGATAGAAAACCTAGTGATAAGTTTGAATTGCAGGTGGAACTGACTGCCTCTTTATTGCAGTCTATTGTCAGGGGAAGTTCAAGTGTGGCCTATTTATCGATAGGCAATAGTGCAGACTCATTCCCGGTAATCCAGTCAGAAAGCCATTTGCAACGTGTTATGTATCATCTGGCGAAAGTGCAGCCTGATCTGGACCGGCAAGCGGAAGAAGCAGTGAGCCGGGAACTTCAACAGGTACGCGCGACTACGCTTATTTACGTGACGTCCAAACTGACAATTGAGATGGTTGAGGCTATTCGCAGGAACGTAAAAAATTTAAATACATGCATGTGTCTTGTGGTCACAACAAAAGATGAGAGATTAGAAAAAGCCGATGAAGCCGCTCATCAGTTCGCAGCGTCCAAAGGCTTTATTGTAAAACTTGTAGCACCGGAGAATTTTGCTTCGGTCTTTACGGAGGTGAGCCGCCGATGAATTCCATTCGAAAAAATAAGGCATTTATGGCATTATTGTATATTTTGGTTTTCCTTTTATTGGCAGAATGGCTGACCCCGGTTATTACATTGACCGATACAGGCCATAAACCTTTGTTTTTGATATTTATCGGCGTCAGTCTGCTTATGGCTTTTCTGCACGTGCATTGGAGTATAGCGGCTGCGGTAAAAATTATTTATATATTATGGTTTTTGATTAATGTTTATACACCAACTACAATTTTCTCGTTTGAAGCTCTAGGTTTCATCCTGTCCGATTTCCGCATTAATTTCGAAGCATTGTTTGCCCAGGACTGGGCGGAGACAACTGATATATTCAGAACGGTTTTATTTTTCAGCTTACTGTGGATGGCTGTTTACCTCATCCATTATTGGGTGAGCTTCCGTTTGAGTATTTTCCTTTTCTATGGTTTGACGGTTGTTTTCATTGCTGTATTGGACACCTTTAGCCCCTACAATGGCGATACAGCAATAGTGCGTATCATGGTCATCGGTCTCATGCTTGCAGGTTTATTGCATTTGGCGAGATGGCTTGAAAGTCACCGACTCAATGAATCGGTCGAACGCTTGGCAGGATTTATCATTCCGCTATTCCTGACGATCGCGGTATCGACTGCTTTTGCACTTTATCTGCCGAAAGCGGAACCAATATGGCCTGACCCGGTTCCTTATATCACGTCCTTATCTGGAGAAGGCGGTCCAGGTCCCGCGGCAGTCGGACGAATTGGTTATGGAGTGGACGATTCAGAACTGGGCG
>CAZGMW010000416.1:0-1994 GCA_964526895.1 uncultured Planococcus sp.
GACCTGCTTTCGATTAAAATGAAAAATTTTATCTGTTTTATTTAATTTTCGCGAACACAAGCGTAAATAACATGTTAAAATAGAAGAATCTAGATATTTTAATTACATAGAGCTGGAAATGTGATTTTGAACAGGGGGCTATATGGCTTATGGTGAAGTATATCATCATTGCAGTCATCATTCTATTAGCGGTAATTATCGTCGGCTTTATGTTTCGCAAGAAGCATCACGCGGAAATTGAACGCTTGGAACAACTAAAACTGCAAATACAGAATAAACCGATATTGGAAGAATTGACAAAAGTGAAACAACTCAACATGAATGGCCAGACGGAAGAAATGTTCGAACGCTGGCGAGCTACATGGACAGAAGTGATGGATGTACATATTCCTCAAATTGACGGCATGCTTTTTGATGCGGAAGATGCGGTAGACCGTTTTAAATTTGGGAAAGCGACTGCATTCGAGAACCAGGCGGAGGAAAAAATCGATCAAGTCGACCGCCAGATGAATGAAATTCTTATTGAATTGGAAGAGCTGATTGGCAGCGACGAAAAAAACCGCAGCGAAATGGATTTGCTGAGAGACCAATACAGACAAGCCAGAAAAAGCTTATTGGCCCATCAGTATTCATACGGTGCTGCTGCTGTACCACTTGAAAAGAAACTGGAAACTTTCACGCCGTTGTTTGAAGAGTATGATGGACTGACTGCTGAAGGAAATTACTTAAAAGCGCGGGAAATTGTCATCAGCTTATCCGGTGAAGCGCAACATATTTTCAGGTTGATCGAAGTGATTCCGCCTTTGCTCGCTGATATCCAGTCCAAAATCCCTTCCTATATAAATGAACTTCGCAATGGCATCCGGGAAATGGAATCACAGGGCTATTATTTGGAGCATCTGGAAATTGCAAAACAGCTGGATGCTATGGAAATCGATCTTGCTGAAGCAAAAGAACAAGTCATTAAGTTGAATATCGAAGAACCTAAAACTGCAGTTGAGAATATGAAAGAAAATGTGGATTCCTATTATGAACTTCTGGAAAACGAAGTTGAGTCAAGACATTTCGTGGAGCAGCACAAAGACGCGACCGCCGAGACACTTGAACGAGTCACGTTGGAAACGCGGGAAATGTCTGATGAATGTGCAGTAGTCCAGCAAAGCTATAAAATCTCTGAACAAGACGCCAAAATTCCGAAGACTTGTCTGGAGTCTCTCGAAGAACTTCAAAAACGTTTTGATTTGCTCCAATCCCGTACAGAAGAAGATCAATCCGCATTTTCCAGCCTTCACCTAGAGTTGAGTGAGGTTCGCGATGAGCTCGAAAGCATAAATTCCACTCAAAGCGGTTTTTCAGAATCACTGAAAAGCTTGCGTACAGATGAACACAAGGCTCGCGCAAGGCTGGAAGCATTGAAAAGGAAGCTGCAGGAAACAGATCGGATGCTTCATAAAGCGAACACACCGGGTATTCCCGAAGAAATGGATGTACGGCTTGAAGAAGCGGAAGAGAATCTTTTTGTAGCAATGCAAGGGCTGCAGGAAGTTCCATTGAATATGAAGTTAGTGGACAATTATTTGGTGAAAGCCGAGCGGTCGATTGTAGAAGTAGAGGAAAAAGCGGTTGAGATGGTCGAAAATGTCCAGTTGATCGAACGCATTATCCAATATGGCAACCGTTACCGTAAAACTAATCCTCAGATGAACCAAAAACTGATGGAAGCCGAAGAGTCATTCCGCCAGCTCCGTTACACAAAAGCGCTGGAAGAGGCTGCTACTGCAGTCGAAAGTTTCGAGCCTGGTTCCATGAAACGGATCGAAGTGCTTGGCAAAGAAAGTGCATGGCGGGTGTAGTAGAAAGAAAAGCGAAAGCGCCCGTTAAGCTCTGAAAGGCATAAGACGGAATAGCGGAGCGGCGTTCTTTGCCGCATAGCTAGACCGGCTTATGACCCGAAGAGCTGGGCCGCTGGAGTCTGGACAAAGAAAAGCGAAAGC
>CAZGMW010000417.1:0-1993 GCA_964526895.1 uncultured Planococcus sp.
TTTACAGTATATCAATTGAAAAGCGAAAGAGTTGCGGAATTATGGCAACTGTTTTAAGATCGGTGAAACTTCTGCAGTGCTTGAACCGTATATACAGGAAACGAATGGAGGAATTGGCGTGGATATTTATTCAATCAGGGAATTCATTGAAAAAACAAGGCAGGATGACCGGGAAAACGATTATTTTGAACTTGAAACAGAACGCATCCTGGAAGTGAACCTTGATGGGCTGGTGTGGGCAAAAGCGGGTTCGATGATTTCGTACGCTGGACAGATTAAGTTCGAGCGTGAAGGCGTCATGGAGCACGGACTTGGTAACATGTTCAAAAAAGCATTGACCGGCGAAGGCACTTCTTTGATGAAAGCTAACGGAAAAGGCCGTCTCTACCTCGCTGATCAAGGAAAGAAAATTACATTATTTGAGTTGAAAAATGAAGCGATTACCGTTAACGGCAATGACTTGCTCGCTTTTGAACCTGGGATCGAATGGGAGATTAAATTGATGCGGAAAGTGGCGGGCATGATGGCCGGCGGTCTGTTCAATGTTACGCTGAAAGGCAGAGGGCGAGTCGCTATCACATCGCATTATGAGCCGCTGACGTTATTGGTGAAACCTGGTCAGCCTGTAATCACTGACCCGAATGCCACGGTTGCGTGGTCTGGCAATTTGACACCTGAGTTCCGCACTGATGTCAGCTTCCGTACCTTTATCGGGCGGGGCAGTGGAGAATCCATCCAGATGGAGTTCCAGGGAGAAGGCTTTGTCATCGTTCAGCCTTTTGAAGAAGTATATACAAGTACGAGTGGATCTTCTTAATAGAGATCTGCAAGAAGAGAACGGAATTAGGTCAGTCGAACTGTTGAATCCATTCAATTTATCGAAACGGAGTTGGGACGCCAACTCCGTTTTTTCTATCCAGCTTTTTACACGAAATGATTTTTCTGTAAATTCCGAAACGATTTATAGAATAAAAGACAGGTTTTTTTAAAATTATCCGTTTGCCCCGTTGCTTTTTACTTTGATTATTGTAAGATGGCTAATGTAATGCATCGAATCGTGAAGTTTGTGAGGGATTCAATCCAAATGCTTTACATCCTCAAGGAGGAGCATGGATGGATACAAATTTAAATTTTAAATCTTATCTTATAATCGGCATGATGCTGTTTGCTTTGTTTTTTGGTGCTGGAAATCTTATTTTTCCTGCGCAATTGGGTCAATATGCAGGAACGGATGTCGCAATTGCTATTACCGGTTTCCTGATTACCGGCGTCGGTTTGCCGTTGCTCGGGATTTTAGCTCTCGGATTTTCAAAAAGCAACGACCTGCGGGATCTTTCGAGCCGGGTGCATCCGGTTTACGGTTTGGTCTTTACGGCTTTGCTGTATCTGACTATCGGGCCGTTTTTTGCTTTGCCGCGCACAGCTGCAGTTGCTTATGAAATCGGCATCGCCCCGTTTACGGTTGACAGTTCAGGATCGATGATATTGCTTGTGTTCTCGATCATCTTTTTTGCTATTGCACTGTCGCTATCCTTGAATCCGCTGGAAATCGTCAATAAAATCGGGAAATTCCTTTCGCCGGCTATTCTGGTAACATTGGCGGTGTTGCTTGTAACCGCTTTTATAATGCCGATGGGCACAATCGGAGCTCCACAGGGCGATTATACTGACAGCCCTTTCCTGACTGGTTTTCTGGAAGGCTATAACACAATGGATGCATTGGCATCCCTGGTTTTTGGCATTATCGTAATCGCTTCGGTACGGAAACTTGGAGTCAATTCGGCAAAAGGCGTTCTTGCCGCAACTTTGAAAAGCGGTGTAATCGCCGCCGTTTTATTGGCTGTCGTTTATACAGGTATCGCGTATTTGGGTGCGACGAGTACAAGTACATTGGGCTTTCTGGATACGGGCGGTCCCGTCTTAAGCGGAGCTTCATCTCATTATTTCGGAACTTTCGGCATGTTATTGCTGGCCGTCATTATCACGCTTGCCT
>CAZGMW010000418.1:0-1990 GCA_964526895.1 uncultured Planococcus sp.
TCGGATCCTGTTCAGACCCGGACTCATTATGAAATGGCACCGGACGAGGCGTTTACTGAATATCCGGAGTGGTCGGTTGTCCAACGTGATGAAATTATTGAAAAAGGCGGTTCGTTTCTGTGGATTGATGCGGAAGATCCGGATTTACTGACGGGAATTCCAGCAAAACGCTTATCAAGCTCTCAAAAAGCTGCAGGCAAAGCATTGGCCAGATATCGCCAGGCAGTCGGTTCTGATAAAGTCGCCTGGTCGATTGTAGCAATTCCTTCAGAAAAATGGGCTGCGAAAGTCTTTCCGGACCTCGAACCTGAACAGCAGATTGAAGCTCTTTGGGAAGCGATATTCAAAACCGTGCGAATCGGTGGAGGAGACGCAGTTGCGTTATGGAAGGAGCACATTGATTTCCTGGAAAAACGTGCGGCTCAGTTAAATGATCACCGTTTTGTGAAATTGCATTACACAGCTCCCGGAACTGATTTGACAATTGAGTTGCCTGACAAGCATATCTGGATGTCCGGCGCATCAAAAACGCCGCAAAGCAATCCGTTCATCGCAAATATGCCGACTGAAGAAGTATATACAGTTCCACTTAAAAATGGCGTCAATGGCGTTGTCAGCAATACCAAACCGCTTGTCTATCAAGGCAACATCATCGACGGTTTCACATTGACTTTCGAAGACGGCAAAATCGTCAAAGCTGAAGCGGAAAAAGGGGAAGAACTGCTGCAAGAAATGATCAGTTCTGATGAAGGCGCAGCCTATCTTGGTGAGGTGGCATTGGTTCCGCATCAGTCACCGATTTCGGATTCAGGTCTATTGTTCTTCAATACCTTATTTGATGAAAACGCATCAAACCACTTGGCAATCGGTGATTCCTATCCGACATGCTATGACGGAGCGCGCGATCTTGAGCGTGCGCAATTGGAAGAGCTCGGTTTGAATACCTCCATCGTCCATGAAGACTTTATGATCGGCAGTGCTGTGATGGATATCGATGGCATTACGGCAGACGGTTTGAAAATCCCGGTTTTCCGCAATGGTAACTGGGCATTCTAAGAGGTGATAAAATGAAAAAATCGATGGCTATGCTGCTGGCTTTGGCGCTTTCTATCAGTATGGTGAACACAGCGGCAGCTGAAGTGAAAATACCGGCAGCCTATATAGCGCTGGGCGATTCTCTCGCTGCTGGCCAGACGCCGGAAAGTCAGATTGATGTTGGCTATGCCGATCTGATTGCCCAGGAATTGGGCCGGAATCAGCCGCTTGCTTTATATTCAAAAGAGCTGGCTTTTCCGGGAGTCACGACTTCAGATGTACTGGAACGATTGAAGCAAGAAGAAGCACTGGAAGTTCTTGGTGCAGCAAATATCATTACATTGTCTGCGGGAGCCAACGATTTGCTGCGGCTGGTCCAGGCGAATCCAGCTGATGGTTCGCTTCAATTCCAGCGTCTTCAGGCAGATTTTGCGCTGAATAAAGCAAGAGAGAACATCCGTAAGATTTTAACCCAATTGAACGATGCAGCACCAAATGCAGACATTTACGTCATGGGTTATTATTTCGCCTATCCGCATTCTCGTGAATCGCAAAAAGCGGGTTTAGCGGACCAAGTGGCATTGTTGAATCAAATCCTGAAGAACGAAGCCGAAAAAGCCGGAGCTATTTTTGTGTCAGTTGACGAGGCATTCGGCAAAAATGCAATTGCCAAAGTACCGAATCCGGATGATGTCCATCCGAACATTAAAGGCTATCAAGCAATGGCCAATGAATTTTTTGAGCAATATCGCAGTGGCTGGAAAATTGAAGACGGAGAGCTGCCTCAACCGGATCCTGTAAGCTTTGAAGAGATTCTGCAGGAGCAGGAGCAACAAGAAGAGCAGGAAGAGAAAGATGTCAACGCTCCTTCGACGGATGAAGAGACCGCAGAGCCCGTGGTGTTGAACACAGAAGCAAAAGAAGAGGAACAACCTGTAAAATTGTTTCCGGATTT
>CAZGMW010000419.1:0-1983 GCA_964526895.1 uncultured Planococcus sp.
TTATCGGTTTTAATGCCGGACGCAGACCTTCTTCGTCGGCGATTTGTTTGATGGAGTCGACAAAAGCTTCCAATGGCTGTGCCCCTGAAATGGCATATTTCCGGTTGATGACGAAGAAAGGCACTCCCTGAACACCCAATTGCCCGGCTTCTGCAATATCCTGTTCGACTTCAGCCGTAAACTTCTCAGAATCCAGCACAATTTTCGCTTCGTTGCGAGGCAATCCAACTTTTTCTGCATGATCCAACAGTACATCATGCTTGCCGATATGCTCAGCCTCCACGAAATAGGCATTTAACAGCTGCTCAGTCAATGCCGCTTCCCGACCTTGAGTCTCGGCCCATTTAGCCAAACGGTGCGCAGCCATTGTATTGGCTTGGACCATATTGTCAAAATCGAATTTCAAACCGAATTTTTCTGCATGGAGTCCCACACCCGCTGACATCTCTTTTGCCTCTTCTACTGACTGGCCATATTTCGCAGCCAACCCTTCATATATAGGAATATCGGAATCCACAGGAGTTGCCGGATCCAATTGATATGCTTTAAAAGTGACTTCGGCCTGATTATTAAAGCCTGTCTTCAAAAGTGCTTGTTCGAGCGTGCGTTTTCCTATGTAACAAAACGGGCACACATAATCTGACCAAATTTCGATTTTCAACATCACTGTTCACCTCGCCCTTTACTATAGCAAGCATGAATACATCGCTCAATCATTCTGCTTAAAGAATTACCTCTTCCCTTCAGTTCGGAATTTTCGCAATAAAAAAAACTGATCCCCAAAAGGGAATCAGCTTAACGCTTCGGTAATGACAGGTATAATTTGTTTTTTCCGGGAAACGACGCCTGGAAGTAAAATGTGATTATTGACCACATCTGATTTGAATGCATTTTCGATTATGGAAGATTTTCTTCCAAGCACGATGGCTTCAGAGTTATTATTCAGGATATCCGTCGCTACGAACATGAAAAGATCAAGCCCTTTATTGACAATCGATTGCTTCATCAGCGCTTCCAACTCTTCCTGACGATCCAGAACTTCAGAAACATCAATCGCATTTACCTGCGCCACTTCAAAGCGGTACTCTCCGGCTTCAAACTCTTTCGAATCCAATGAAATCAAATCTTCAAGAGTTTTATTGCTTAAGTCGGCTCCAGCTTTCAGCATCGCCAAACCGTATACTTCCACGTCGACTTCGGCAATTTCAGCCAGTTCGCGCGCAGCATCGATATCCTGCTTGGTGCAGGTAGGCGATTTAAACAATAAAGAATCCGAAATGATGGCAGACAGCATCAAACCAGCGATATTAGCCGGAACTGCAACCCCATTTTCTTT
Source organism: uncultured Planococcus sp. (assembly GCA_964526895.1). Taxonomy (GTDB): domain Bacteria; phylum Bacillota; class Bacilli; order Bacillales_A; family Planococcaceae; genus Planococcus. The sequence continues at coordinate 1,337 of CAZGMW010000419.1, forward strand.
GTACATTTTCAATAGGATGGTTGTTGTACAGCCCACTGGTTCTGCACGGAAAAACAAAGGATCCGTTGTTTCGAAATTTGCGATCCGGTGATGGTCGACAACTTCAATCACTTGCACTTCATCGATATCATCAGCACTTTGCTGGCGCTCATTATGATCGACAAGAATCACTTCAGAAACTTCTTCTGAAACCCGTGTCACAAGACGCGGTGCTTCAAAGCCGAATTCCTTCAAAGCGAAACTCGTTTCGTTGTTCATCTCGCCAAGCCGGATGGCTTCCGCTTCCATGCCTGTTTCATTTTTAAGATAAGCAAAAGAAATAGCTGAACAAATTGAATCCGTATCCGGATTTTTATGACCTAATACAAAAACTTTTGACATTTTTATGCCTCCTGAACGATATTGGTTTCTGTGTAATTCTATCATAACTGTCTGCCCAGCTGAACTTTCTGAACAGAAATGCTTGGAAAACCATAGGCTTTCAGTATTTTTTGAAATTAGTAAAAAATATTCAGAAAAAATATAGTGTAAATCCATACTTTATAGTATTATATAACCAGGCCTTTTTAATTACTAAATTTGTTTTTATTTCTAAAATTAGTAGGTTCAATGGATATTATTCCTGACAAATCTATTTATTCGAAATA
>CAZGMW010000420.1:0-1981 GCA_964526895.1 uncultured Planococcus sp.
AATTTAGAGATATAGCCCATCCAATCAACTCAGGAACACGAAGTAAACTTCAGCAGGCTGTGTTGGCTGCATATGAACAAAGTGAGAGTGATCCCGTCTTTGAAGAAGCGGGCGTATAGTTATAACTGACAGAAGAGCCTGAAGCAGAATCCGGGCTCTTTTTCATTTGGAGAAAATCAGCTAATTTTCTGCGGAAGGCATTTGTAGAGCTGTTCCAATTTTTTATTTAATAGTTAAACGGCCGTTTCCGCTTTTCTATTTGTCATGGTATTGCCATCGCTGCGAACCTTGAAAAAACAAGGTTTTTCCGATATAGTTAAGAAAAGCTGAATCAACTGTAAGGCTTACACCATCAAGCATTGCATTTTTGCAGTTGCGCTTTTTTCAAGCAGGCCGATTGGCTTGTGACGGGGGAACAAATCGCAGAAGCAAAAGCCGCTCTGGCATATAGCCTTGAGGACTTTGTTTCATAATAGAGAGAAACATGCATGCGCTTGGTCAAACAGGCAATTGCAGAACTACGCCGTAACGGCTTTTTTTTGCGCTCAGATGCCTGGAAGCTTTACGGAATAAATAGATGTGAACAAAAATTTTACGGACGGAGGATCGATACATGACGAGTACATATGCAGTAATATTGGCGGCCGGACAAGGCACGCGAATGAAATCGAAATTATACAAAGTCTTGCATCCAGTTTGTGGCGTGCCAATGGTTGAGCATGTAACCGGCAATGTTTCACAGCTTGGTGTCGAGAAAATCGTGACGATTGTCGGACACGGAGCGGAAAAAGTTCGGGATCAACTCGGCGACAGCAGCGAATATGCTTTGCAGGAAGAACAGTTGGGCACGGCCCACGCAGTGCAGCAGGCGGCTTCACTCATAGAAGGAAAACCGGGGACTACATTGGTGGTTTGTGGAGATACGCCGTTAATTCGCGCAGAAACGATGCAATCGCTTCTTGACCACCATAAATCCACGCAAGCCAAAGCTACAATCCTCACAGCAATTCCGGAAAATCCGACAGGCTATGGCCGGATCATCCGCGATGGCAGCGGCCAGGTTTCAAAAATCGTCGAGCAGAAAGATGCTACAGCCGATGAACAGCAGGTCAAAGAAATCAACACAGGTACTTATTGCTTTGATAACGAATCGTTATTCGAAGCGTTGAAACTGGTTTCAAACGACAATGTGCAAGGGGAATATTACTTGCCGGATGTTATCGAAATTCTTCAGAAACAAAACGAAGTTGTTGCCGCTTATGCGACGGACAGCTTTGATGAGACGCTTGGCGTCAACGACCGTGTGGCACTCAGCCAAGCGGAAGGCATCATGCGCGCGCGAATAGCTGAAAAGCATATGCGTAACGGTGTTTCCATCATCGATCCGGCTTCCACGTATATCAGCGCAGAAGCCCAAATCGGAGCGGATACGGTTCTTTACCCGAATGTCATCATCGAAGGTCCTACGGTTATCGGGGAAGATTGCTTTATTTCATCCAATACCCGCATCGTATCGAGCACCATCGGCGACCGGACGGAGATCCGCTCTTCAGAAATCTACAATAGCTCTATCGGTACAGATACAGCTGTTGGCCCGTTTGCACACATTCGTCCGGACAGCAATTTGGGCGATAAAGTTAAAATCGGCAATTTTGTTGAAGTGAAAAAAGCCGAGCTTGGCAATGGCAGCAAAGTTTCCCACCTGAGCTATATCGGGGATGCGGAAATCGGAACAAACGTCAATATCGGCTGCGGCACCATCACAGTCAATTACGACGGTAAAAATAAACACCTCACGAAAATTGAAGATGACTCCTTTATCGGGTGCAACTCCAACCTGATTGCACCCGTTACCATTGGCCAGGGATCTTATGTAGCGGCAGGCTCAACGATTTCAAAAAACGTACCGAGCAATGCCCTGGCAATTGCCCGGGCGCGCCAGGAAAACAAAGAAGGCTATGCGTCAAAACTAAACGTGAAA
>CAZGMW010000421.1:0-1978 GCA_964526895.1 uncultured Planococcus sp.
AACATTCACAAGAAATCGACAGATTGATCTGTGACATCTCCACGTAGCCCTTGATCATTGCTTCCCGAATCTGATTTGAGTCATACATATTTTTCATAACACGCTGAGTGGAAACGTAAATAAAATCCCCATCTTCCTGAACCCGTTCATCTGAATGTGTAGTAAGTTCTGAAATCAATTGCTTCGGCAGTTTCACCACTACCTCTTTTGTCTTGGCTCTCTCGTACACAGCTGACACCTCCGGAATACCGTCGTTCTCTCTGTTCTACATTTTCTATTCTTTAATCTTAACATCCAGGAAGCCTTATGGAAAGACAATTCTTGAAGTTCTTTATGCTTCGATGTATAACCTTGGGATGCGTTTCGTCAAGATACAAGGAATTTCATAAGGAATCGTCCCCAATTTTCCGGCCCATTCCTCCACCAAAATCGTTTGGTTTTCCTGGGAACCGAACAACTGCACTTTTTCTCCCACCGGGAATTTGCGGGACAGCCGGATCATGCATTGATCCATGCAGATGCGGCCGACAATCGGCATGCGCTGACCAGCCACTAAAACCTCCTGGCCTTGGAGGCCTCGGATCAATCCATCAGCGTAACCGATCGGTAAAGTGGCAATCCATTCATCTTCTTCACATGTATAGGTTGCTCCGTAGCTGAGCGTCTCGCCCTTCCCGACTTTCTTGACGTGAATGATTTCAGTTTCCAGGCTCATCGCCGGTTTTAAGTCAAATGGCATTTCGCCCTTCACATGCGCTGAAGGGGGAATCCCATATATCGAGATGCCGGTTCTGACGGCATCAAAAGCCAATTCCGGATGCATAATGGCTGCCGCGCTATTGGAGACATGGAACATTACAGGTCCACCGAGCCATTTTCTTCTGATCGCATTGATCGCTTCGACTTGTTTACGGAATAAAAGATTGTCCGCTTCATCAGCTGTGGCAAAATGGGTGAATATTCCTTCCACCTCGAACGGATGATGTTCTGTAAATTCAAAGGCCGCCTTTGCCTCCTCCGGCTCAATGCCGATTCGCCGCATGCCCGTATCGAATTTCAAGTGGATTTTCAATGGGCTGGCCTCGTTCTTCGATTCAATCTCCCTAGCAGCTGACTCCAGCCATTCCAAAGAGTAAGCAGTGAGCTGGATATCATATTTTATGGCCATTCCGATGAAATTCACAGGTGATGCACCGAGCACCAGAATAGCTGCGTCAATTTTATTTTTTCTGAGATACAAAGCTTCATCCGGAGTTGCAACCGCCAGCATGGATGCTCCACTTTTCAGCACTTGGCGGGAAATCTCCAGTACGCCGTGGCCATAGGCGTCAGCTTTGACCACCGCCATTACGCTTGCCCCGTTTGCCCTGTCCTTCAAAACCTTTATGTTATGGTCGATTGCCGAAAGATCGATTATCGCTTTTGTCGGTCTATAGTTGGTCTCCATTGCTGTCCCCCGCCTGTATCTTTGACTGCAGCAGAATTTGCGCTGCCGCGTATTCCTTCGTATGTGTAATGGAAATCAAACCTTCTTCTTCATCACGAAAAAAAATGGAAGGTTTGCCATTCAAATCTTTTCTTATTTCAATATCTTTGAAAGCGCACAGTTTGCCGATGCCTGTCCCTTTCGCTTTACCGAAAGCTTCTTTTGCCGCAAAGCGCCCTGCCAGAAATTCTGTTTTTCTATTGGCGGATAATAGTTTGTATTCCACCAATTCATTTTCGGTCAGTACGCGTTCGCGAAATTTCGCGGACTTGCCATCCAGCCGCCTGATGCGTCCGAGTTCAACAATATCCAAACCGATTCCAGTAATCATAGATGTTTCTCCTTTCAATCACAAACGGGAAAAAGGTATAATAGTCAGTATGAAACAGAGGTGACGAAATGTTTATTCGCAGAGAAAGTTTTTCAGAGTATTTACGCTTGTATCCTGTCGTATCCGCATTGATCGCGATTAATGTTTTGATACATATTTTA
>CAZGMW010000422.1:0-1977 GCA_964526895.1 uncultured Planococcus sp.
CGACCGAATGTCGGGAAATCGACATTCCTCAACCGTGTGGTAGGCCAAAAGATTGCAATTATGAGCGATAAACCCCAAACGACACGCAATAAAGTCCAGGGAGTCGTAACAACCAATGAAACTCAGATGGTTTTTATTGATACACCGGGCATCAATGAACCGCGTCATAAATTGGGTGATTTCATGTTGAAAGTCGCCAAAAACACCTTCCGTGAAGTGGATGTGCTGTTATTTGTCGCAAGTGCCGATGAACGAATCGGCAAACAGGATCGCTTTGTACTGGAAATGTTGAAAGGCATTGATGTGCCGGTATTCCTGGTATTAAACAAAATCGATCAGGTGCATCCGAACGATTTGCCGAAACTTATCGAATCGTACCGCAATGAATTCGATTTCGCTGAAGCGATTCCGATTTCGGCATTGCAAGGCAATAATGTTGAAACCCTGCTGGCGAAAATTACCGAGCGGTTGCCGGAAGGGCCGCAATATTATCCGGCTGATCAGGTGACTGACCATCCGGAACGTTTCATCATTTCTGAGCTGATCCGCGAAAAGGCTTTGCATTTGACTCGGGAAGAAATTCCACATTCCATCGCGGTGGTCATCGAAAAAATCGCGCCGGATGAGGAAAATCCGGACATGATACGTGTTCAGGCCATCATTATGGTTGAACGCGACTCACAAAAAGGCATAGTCATCGGTAAAAAAGGGGTATTGCTGAAAGAAATCGGTTCCCGTGCCCGTCAGGACATACAGAACCTGCTCGGTTCGAAAGTCTATTTGGAGTTATGGGTGAAAGTACAGAAAGACTGGCGCAATAAAGCGCTCCATTTGCGTGATTTTGGATTCAGAGACGATGAATACTAAGGAGTAGTCTCCATGCAGAGTCAATTAGAAGGTATCGTCATCCGCACAATGCCGTATGGTGAAAACAATAAGATAGTGACCTTATTCACCCGCGAAGCAGGAAAAATCACCTGCATGGCGAGAGGCGCCAAAAAGCCGGCCAGCCGGCTTGCTGCCATTACCCAGCCTTTTACGCATGGCACTTATTCAATATACAAAGGGAAGGGCATGGGTACGCTTCAGGCAGGCGATCAATTGGAATCATTGCGCCATATAAGGGAAGACATCATGTCCACTGCCTATGCAAGTTATGTAACGGAATTGGTCGATCGGCTGACAGAACAGGATGAACCACAGCCGGGCATATATGAAATGCTGTTTCAGGCGCTCCATGCCATCGAAGAAGGCTATGATCCTGAAGCGATTACCTTATTCGTCGAATGGAAGATGCTGCAAACTGCGGGGCTTTCTCCGACGCTTCACGAATGCGCAAATTGCGGAGCGACGGAAGGGGAGTTTGCCTTCTCTTTTCAGGAACTCGGCTTTCTTTGCCATCGCTGCTTCCATATCGATCCCTATATCATCCGGTTGAGTCCAGCGTTAGTTAAACTGATTCGTACATTCTATTTTGTGCCCATCGAACGCGTAGGTTCACTGACCCTGAAAAAAGAGTCGAAATCTTTATTGAAGCAAATTGTTCGGACGATCTATGAAGAACAGGCCGGCATCCGGCTGAAATCCCGGAAATTTTTGGAGCAGCTTGAACGCACTCCGGAATTCTTGCCGAAAAAAGCAGAAGATGACCCGATAGACAGCTGAATCCAGCTGGCTGGGGTCATCTTTTTTTCCATATTTTTCATTTACTGTCCGGAACAGGGCAAATACTGTCCGAAAGAACCCCGATACTGTCCAGAAATCAAATTTACTGTCCGGAGCGGCGAAATACTGTCCGCAAGCAATTTAAACAAAATATAAAAGCGCTGATCCCATAATTTAGGAGCAGCGCTTTCGCATTTCTTTATTATTGTCCAGACTCAAGCGGCCCAGCTCTTCGGATCATAAGCCACTTTGGCTATGCAGCTGTTTTGCGCAATATCGATTCCTGCATTGTTGCTCTTTCTCAACAAGCTG
>CAZGMW010000423.1:0-1976 GCA_964526895.1 uncultured Planococcus sp.
TTCAAGAACGTTTCAGTCGTATCTTCGGACAGTTTGAAAATAAAATTGTTCTGTGTGCCGGTTTGTGCATTCTGGACCGTTTCATCCAACAGGATTTTTGCATTTTCCAATGGGTATGAAACAGTGGAGTCCTGATAAGTCACCATCAATTCGGCGGTTGAACGCCAGGATTCCACTTTGCCGGCAAACAGCATTCGCGCATCCGTCAATTCCATATTCGAAACGTCCGTCGTACCGATATATGTATTGCTCCCGAACTCCTGGGCCGGGAACAGCCATTTATCTGCAGCCAATGAACCGGCGTTGGCGACGCCAAAAACGAGAAGCGCGGAAGAAGTGATCGTCAATAAGGTCTTGCCAAATACTTGATTGTCCAATTTAACGCTCCTCTCCGCCTACACCGATAGTCTGCATGGCAAATGATTTTTTCTCTTCTACAGGTGCATCATAAAGCGATTTTTCCGGTTTTATTCCTGAAGCAGTTTGTTCAATAGCACCAGTTTCCACTCGAACCGCGGATTGCTGCTTTTCTCTGCGTTCTTCAGCCAATCTTCTTTTCTCATTCTTTTCTGCTTCATCGATTTTTGCATAGACGATTGCACCGATCATCGACACCGCGACAATCGCCAGCAACGGAATATAAAAAGCGAATTCGAGAAGCTGCAGAAAAGCGGACAGGATAGCAGCTGTGACAATTGTGCCAGCGATCAGCATTCTTTTTGGAAGCGGCGTCTCCTTGAACTTATAATAGGCAAGCGGCAGGATGATTGCTGCTGCCATGATGGTGATCAGAATTTGGATCATGTAAATCCCCCTTAGTTGTTCGTGTTGCTTTTTTGTTAATATTCGACGTCAAGACCAAAGCCAGGATCTAGTATATATGGATAAGGCACGTCTGTAATTTCGGTAGTCGTATTCGTAACATCGATTCCGCAACTGCTTAAGAAACTTGTATATTTATCAAAACCACTCACATACTTTTGCGTTCTTTCCACATCTTCGGCTGTACCTGTGCTATTTGTTAAAAAGAATCGATTTTCAGTTAAATTCGAAGTGTAATATATAATCTGTCCGGTTGTATTGTCATGGGCAAACGTAGCTATTCTAGCTAATTTTTTAACATGATCAGGGTTAATTCTATCTAGATCAAAACAAACTCTGCCATTGTCACCGATAGTTAAATTCCCTTGGAAATCCATTCTTGAATCCCCTTTAAAATCAGCAGCAGCAAGCTGAGCTGCCGTATATTCCTTGCCCAGTATCAACAAATTAGCGTTAGTCAAACCGCCGCCTTCAACATTTCCGGTCACAGTTAATTCCCTAAATATCATCGTTTGAGATTGTCCATTTTTACCAAGACTGTTCATGTTTTTTGGATCCAGATGGCCATCAACGATTAAATTAATACTTGAAAAGGAGTTCATATTCCCACTGCTTTTGACAAGTCCGGAAGCTGAAGAGTCAACCACAACAGTGATACCGCTTAATGACATGTTGTTGCAACTGTTTTCACAGACATTGCCTTCGAAATTATTAGTGAAAATCTTAAAGTCTTTTGGATCAAGGTTATTATCCAAAAGATAGTCTACAAAATCAGAAGCTTTATCATTTGGGCCCAAAAGACATTCTGTTATACCAATCGCTGGATTTGCAGTCATTTCCGTCATCAGAGCAGCACAAGTTTTTGTTGGCCAGGCTTCAAAAAACATATCGTCATAATCCAGGTCTGTATTTTCTACTGTTTTCGTTTCAATTGTAAGACTTTCGCTGGTGGACAAAAACGTAACAGGTACTTCAACAGTGAAAATTCCTTTAAGAAACTTTTTCGTCCCTTTCGATTGACCCGACAAATCCAGTTCCACTTTCAGCGATTCAATAAATTTGTCTGTAGTACCGGGCATATCAATGTCTTCTTCTGCTGCGTTCTGCTTTATAATAGTTGTTCCAGATATAGCATATTGTGCATCTTCACCGGG
>CAZGMW010000424.1:0-1973 GCA_964526895.1 uncultured Planococcus sp.
CTTTTGAGGTCCTGACTATAAGTGAATTGCCTTCCGCAAAGGCTCTTTTATCTGACTGATAACTGATATAATCTTTTGCTGGAATCGTCACATAAAATATGAATCCAATTAAAGCCAGCATATTCAAAGCCAGTAAAATGACAAATGCTATTCTCCATATTTTCACCCGTCCTCACCCCCTGTCTTCGAATAACAAACCACATTCCCCCATGCGTTCTAAAATGCGTTCTGTCATTAAATCATAACCATGTCCATTTGGATGGAAGAAATCCGTGTGGTAAACAAGATTATCGTTTCCTTCAAATAAATCTTGTATCGAAACGAAACAAGCCTGAGGATCGTCTGCTAAAACTTCTTCCATTGCATTATTATAGGAAGCCATTATTTCGTCAAATTCCTGGATGTCATCGGTGATTAATGAAAAAGGATTGTAGACTCCCACCATAATCAAGGGAGCTTGGGGATTCATTTCACGGATTATGGAATATATATTGCTGTAGCGGTTTTCATATAACAACAGCTCTTCCTGAAAAGCATCCAGGTTCAAATTGAAAAGGTCTCTCTTTACAATGCGCATGATATCATTTCCGCCGATGGTCATGACAATATAATCAGCTTCGCTTACAGGGCCGGTCAATTCTCCTTTTTGGAACATCGACAATAGCTGGTCGCTGCGGCGTCCCCGCTTAGCGGTATTTTCTACAGCAGCACCTCGGACACCCGGCCACTCCCTGATTTCAGCTGCCAACCTGCCTACATAGCCGCCCCTATTGCTTTCATCACCGACGCCTTGCGACAGGGAATCTCCCAACGCTGTGATAATGAGAGCCTGCGGAACAAAATTTGGCGGCACCTGATACCCTGCAAAAACCGTCTGCAGCCGGGGAGCCGCTTCATCATTGCCAAAAATAAAAGAAGAGCTGCATCCCGCTAACAACGTTAAGGCTACTAATACAATAAACAGGATGCGCTTCACGTGATTCTCTCCTTTGCTTCCCTAAAAGCCAGCTACCATTTATCATTCAGTATAAAACATGAAGCCAATGGCTCCGATACCGGTGTGGGTTGAAATGACTGGAGTCGTATAATCGAATTTTATATCTTTGAATCCGGATTCAATAATCCTTTCCCGAAGCGGATCGGCCATAGCTAAACCATTGGCATGTACGAGCCCCACACCTTTCACCGTTTTTCCTTTTGTACGTTCCTTGAAGTCTTCAAAAAGATAATCCACCACTTTTTTATGGCTTCTGGCTTTTGCAACTGGTGTATACTCTCCATCATCAAGTGATGCTATCGGTTTGATCTTCAGAAATGAACCGACCATGGCACGTCCTTTTCCGATACGGCCACCTTTCACTAAATTATCCAAGGTGTCGACCACTACAAATAGTTTTGTCTTTCTTCTGATGTCGTCCACTCTGGCCACAATCTCTTCCATCGTCTTTCCTTCTTTGGCCATTTCAGCAGCTTCAATAACCTGAAAAGAAAGCGCATAGGAAATATAGCGCGAATCGATTACGGTTACATCAGTATCGGTCAATTCTGCTGCCGTGCGCGCAGATTCTACAGTACCGCTCATACCGCCGGTCATATGGATGGATAAGACCTGATCACCGTCTTTTCCAAGTTCATCATAAAGCTCTTTGAAGACACCAGGAGCAGGCTGTGAACTCTTCGGCAATTCATCGGAATTTCCCATTAACTCCAGGAATGACTCCGGTTCAAGGTCAACACGGTCCAAATATGTCTTATCTCCAATTTGAATGGATAACGGCACCATGTGCACGCCATATTGTTTTAAAACTTCCGGACGTAGGTCCGAAGTTGAATCCGTTACTATATGAATCCTTGACATGACATCACTTCCTTCTTCTTATATACCTTATTATCTATTCTAAAAACATACGGTAACCATAGCAAATGATATGACTGACTAAAGAATCCGCCAAAACAACTGGCAGCACTAGTTT
>CAZGMW010000425.1:0-1968 GCA_964526895.1 uncultured Planococcus sp.
AACGTGCATGGTTATGGCATCGGAGATCAGCATGTCATCATCCGTGTGAAAACACCAACGAAACTCAATGAGAAACAGCGTCAATTATTAAGAGAGTTCGCTGAAATCAGTGGAGATATTCCTGAAGAACAGGAAAGTTCATTATTCGATAAAATCAAACGAACGATCAAAGGTGATTAAAGGAGCTGTTTGCACGTGAAATGGTCTGAACTATCCATCCATACAACTAACGAAGCGATTGAATCCGTTTCGAATATTCTGCACGAAGCTGGTGCCAGCGGAGTCGTTATTGAAGACTCGGAAGATCTGTTGAAAGAAAGAGAAGATCAGTTCGGTGAGATCTGGTCATTGAGCCCTGATGATTTTCCCAAAGACGGGGTTATCCTGAAAGCTTATCTTCCCGTCAACAGTTTTCTCGGAGAAACAGTTGAAGCCATCAAATTGGCAGTCAACAACCTGGTCACTTTCGATATCAATATCGGTGCCAATGTCGTAACCATCAGTGAAGTGAACGAAGAAGAATGGGCTACGGCCTGGAAGAAGTATTATCATCCCGTAAAGATTTCCCAGCGTTTTACAATAGTGCCTACGTGGGAAACCTATAATCCGGTATCAAGCGATGAATTGATCATCGAGCTGGATCCTGGGATGGCATTTGGCACTGGAACTCATCCGACAACAGTCATGAGCCTGCAGGCGCTTGAGAAGACAGTGAAAGCCGGGGAACGTGTAATTGACATTGGAACCGGCTCAGGTGTCCTCGCTATTGGTGCAGCTCTGCTGGGTGCCAGAGAAGTTCATGCACTGGATCTTGACGATATCGCTGTCAAAGCTGCGGGCATAAATGTCAAGCTCAATAAAGTGCAGGATAGAGTAACAGTCGCTGGCGGCAATCTGGTTGATACGATTGATGAACCGGGAGATGTGGTAGTTGCGAATATCTTGGCGGAAATCATCATGTCATTTACAGATGACGCCTTTAAAGTTGTGAAACCCGGAGGAATTTATATTACTTCCGGCATCATTTCAGCTAAGAAAAATGATGTTAAGGAAGCATTGGAAGGTTCCGGCTTCGTGATTGAGGATATTATGATGATGGAAGACTGGGTTACGATCATTTCGAAAAAACCTGAATGAGCGGGGTGCAGCTATGCAACGATATTTTATTAATGGCAAAGTTCCCGAAAACCGCATAACTGAAATTACTGGCGATGATGCAAAGCACATCGCCAAAGTTATGCGCCAAAATGCCGGCGATAAGCTGATAGTAGTGATGGAAGAAAAGGCTTTTATGGCGACAATTCTTTCTGCTGACCGGGAAATCGAAGTACTTCTTGGCAACGAATTGGAATCCTCGGCAGAAATGCCAAAACAAGTAACTATTGCCTGCGGACTGCCCAAAGGCGATAAACTGGATTTAATTACTCAGAAAAGCACTGAGCTTGGGATGTATGCATTGATTCCTTTTGCGGCTGAAAGATCGATCGTTAAATGGGATGCTAGCAAAAACGACAAAAAGATTTCAAGATTGCAGAAAATAGCCAAAGAGGCGTCCGAGCAATCCCATCGGACTCATCTGCCAAAGATACATAACGTGCATAGCTTTAAACAATTGATGGAAGCAGGCGAATCATATGACGCTGTGATTGTCGCTTATGAAGAAGAGTCGCGCGCGTCCAGTCCGGCGCGGTTTGCCGATATTTTAAAAACATTGTATGATAAAAGTTCAATATTGATTGTTTTCGGCCCGGAAGGCGGAATTTCAGAAAATGAAGTTACCCGCCTGAAAGAAGCAGGGGCTCTGTTTACTTCACTCGGCCCCCGCATCTTGCGTACTGAAACGGCTCCTCTATATGCACTGGCTGCAATGTCATATGAATTCGAATAGAATTCAGCCACTTCTTTATATATAAGGAACATTGTGCTTATCAATATCGACTCCCGGAATCGCCATTAAAAATGAGTGGT
>CAZGMW010000426.1:0-1966 GCA_964526895.1 uncultured Planococcus sp.
TGTCCAGACTCCGGCGACCCAGCCCCTCGAGTCGCTTCGGATTTGCCATTCATGGCAAAGGACGCCATGACTGTCAAACCCTCCAGCGCTTGTCGGGGCTAAACGGGTGCCGTCGCTTTTCTCACAGGCAGATTTATTTACTTTTATTTGCAGAGGTTTTAATCTGAGTAAAGCAAAACTTTAAACATGGAATTTTAGTGAATCGAAAGCATCCAATGCAGCTAATCGACTGGATGCTTGATATGAAAGGAAGAAAATTATGGGAGATTATCTTATAAAAGCTCTGGCTTTTGACGGCCAGGTTCGCGCATATGCAGCAAAAACCACGGATACAGTCGGTGAAGCGCAGCGGCGCCATTATACATGGCCAACAGCTTCTGCAGCACTTGGCCGTTCGATGACAGCAAGTGTCATGATGGGAGCCATGATGAAAGGTGAAGAGAAACTGACCATCAGGATCAGCGGAGGCGGACCGATCGGCACCATCCTCGTAGATGCCAATGCCAAAGGGGAAGTAAGAGGGTATGTATCGAAACCGCAAACACATTTCGACTTGAATGAAGTCGGGAAACTTGATGTACGGAGAGCCGTCGGGACAGAAGGAACCTTGTCAGTTTCCAAAGATATTGGGCTGCTTCAGCCGTTCGTAGGCCAAGTGCCCATCGTGTCCGGTGAAATCGGGGAAGACTTTACGCATTATATCGTCACATCCGAACAAGTGCCCTCATCAGTGGGAGTCGGTGTAATCGTCAATCCGGATAACACAATCTTGGCTTCTGGAGGCTTCATCATTCAATTGATGCCCGGAACGCCGGAAGAAATCATTGTGAAGATTGAGGAACGTCTTTCGGCCATTCCGACAATTTCAAAAATGATCAGCCAGGGCATGACGCCGGAAGACATCCTTCATGAAGTTCTTGGAAAAGAGAATGTGAAAATCCTTGATGAAATGCCAATTGCATTCACTTGCCAATGTTCCCGAGAACGGGTGACCAACGTCTTAACGAGCCTTGGTTCCGAAGAGATTACGGATATGATTGAAACTGACGGCCAGGCTGAAGCCGAATGCCATTTCTGCAATGAAAAATATCATTTCTCCAAAGAAAATCTGGAGAATTTACTGGAACAGACAAGATGATGAAGAAAGCCGCCCTTTGAATGAGGGCGGCTCTTTTGTCGAAACAAATACCTTGAATTCGAGATAAGTTTCATTTACCCTTAGGGTGGGAACTTGATAAAAGACGAAATTGTACGGGAGGTAATTGAATGAAACATATTTTTAAAGCTGGAAAAGACCCGGAAAGACCGGTTTTGCTTATGCTGCACGGCACTGGTGGAACGGAAAACGACTTGCTGCCGCTTGCTGGCCATATTGATCCAGAAACATCAGTACTGAGTGTTCGCGGAAATGTATCGGAAAACGGCATGCCACGGTTTTTCAAGCGGCTGTCAGAAGGTGTTTTCGACATGGAAGACTTAAAACTGCGAACGGAAGAGCTGTATAAATTTATCGCCGATTCTGCCGATCAATACGGCTTTGACCGTTCAAACGTCGTGGCAGTCGGCTACTCGAACGGTGCAAATATCGCTGCGAATCTGCTGTTCACATATGACGATGCATTAAAGGCAGCGATTCTTCACCATCCGATGGTGCCGAATCGTGATGCAGAACTTCCATCTTTGGCCGGTACACCTGTTTTTATCGCCGCAGGTACAAATGATCCGATCTGCCCGGCTGAAGAATCAGAAGATCTCGAGAAGTTATTGGCTGGAGCCGGCGCCAATGTTGCACTCCATTGGGAAAACCAGGGCCATCAATTGACGATGCCGGAAGTCGAAGCGGCTAAAGTTTGGTACGCTAAAATTTAGGAGAACTATCCTCCTGCATGATGCAGGGGGATTTTTTTGTCCAGACTCCAGCGGCCCAGCTCTTCGGGTCATGAGCCAGTCCAATGTCTAGTCTCCA
>CAZGMW010000427.1:0-1959 GCA_964526895.1 uncultured Planococcus sp.
CGGATGCATATGGCACGTTTACACTTGCTGAACTGGAACAGGAGCTGGAAGGCTTCGCGCTGTCCCATGGCATCGAATTGACCTGCAGTCAGTCCAATCATGAAGGTGAGATGATTGATCTGCTGCAGCAAGCTGAAGAACGAGGTCTCGATGGTGTCGTTTTAAATGCTGGTGCGTATACTCATACCAGTGTTGCCATCCGAGATGCCATCGCTTCCATTCAAATACCCGTTATAGAAGTACATATTTCAAATGTTCACAAGCGCGAAGCATTCCGCCACCATTCCTATTTGGCACCGGTAGTGGAAGGGCAGATCACCGGTTTTGGAAAAGATGTCTATTTCCTTGGTCTGCATGCCTTACTTTTACGAAATCAGAGAGGATGACTATTTTGAAACTGCAAAAACTTCGAAACGAAATGACACAAAATGAAATTGAAGCATTCCTGATCACAAGTGAATACAATCTTCGTTATATTACAGAATTTACCGGCTCATCAGGGTTAGCGATTGTCACAAAGGACAAAGCACTTTTTATCACAGATTTCCGCTACACCGAACAAGCCGCTGATCAAATTAAAGATTTTGAAATAATCCAGGCAAAAACGAATCTATTGGAAGAAGCTGCTGAACAAGTGAAAAAATTAGGCGTGAAAACGCTGAGTTTCGAGAAAGACTTCGTTACTTATTCATCATTCGAACAATATGGTGAAAAGATGGATGTAGAATTAAAACCGGTAAGCGGTGTAATTGAAAAAATCCGGATGATCAAAACGCCTGAAGAAGTGGAAATCCTGAAAGCTGCAGCTAAAATCGCGGATGATACTTTTGAATATATCTGTACTTTCATCAAACCAGGCATGACAGAGCTGGAAGTTTCAAACGAACTGGAATTCTTTATGCGTAAACAGGGAGCGACTTCATCTTCCTTTGATATCATTGTTGCGTCAGGCTACCGTTCGGCATTGCCGCATGGTGTAGCGTCCGAAAAAGTAATCGAATCAGGCGATTTTGTCACAATGGATTTCGGCGCTTTGTATAAAGGCTATATTTCAGATATCACACGCACTGTTTCTGTTGGAGAGCCATCAGAAAAATTGAAGGAAATCTATCATGTTGTGCTTGAAGCACAGGAAATGGGCGTAGAAAAAATCGGGCCGGGCATGACCGGATTCGACGCAGATGCGATTGGCAGAGATTTCATCAAGTCAAAAGGGTACGGCGATGCTTTCGGTCATTCTACAGGACACGGCATCGGGCTCGAAGTGCATGAAGGGCCTGCCCTTTCATTCAAGTCTCAGGTCGTCCTTGAACCCGGTATGGCAGTGACAGTTGAACCAGGCATTTATTTGCCGGGTATTGGCGGAGTGCGCATTGAAGATGATATACTGATTACCGAGTCCGGAAACGAAAGACTGACAAAATCTTCAAAAGAGCTACGCATATTATAAAAACGGAGGAAATTAAATGATTTCTGTAAATGATTTTAAAACAGGTGTAACAATCGAAGTGGATGGCGGCATCTGGCGTGTAATGGAATTCCAGCATGTTAAGCCAGGCAAGGGCGCTGCATTTGTTCGTTCTAAATTGCGCAATCTGCGCACAGGAAGTGTGACGGAAAAAACTTTCCGCGCTGGGGAGAAAGTCGCCAAAGCACAAATCGACAACAAAAAAATGCAGTATCTATATGCAAATGGCGATGTCCATGCATTTATGGACACTGAAACTTATGATCAGATCGAGCTTCCTGAAAAAAGCATCGAGTATGAATTGAAATTCCTTCAGGAGAATATGGAAGTTCAAGTTATTCAATTCCAAGGGGAAGTTCTTGGAGTGGAATTGCCGAACACTGTCATCCTTGAAGTGGTCCAAACCGACCCGGGGATTAAGGGAGACACGGCGAGCGGTGGAACGAAGCCTGCACACCTTTCTACCGGATTATCCGTTCAGGTGCCGTTCT
>CAZGMW010000428.1:0-1957 GCA_964526895.1 uncultured Planococcus sp.
GAGAAGTTGGAAATTGAAATTTATGAAGACATGAAACCTTGGGATCGTGTGCAGGTCGCGCGTCATCCGAACAGGCCAACAACTTTGGATTATATTCATTTCGTTTTTGAAGATTTCATCGAACTTCATGGAGACCGCTTATATGGAGACGACGAAGCTATTGTTGGTGGCATCGCATCTTTTAAAGGACAGCCCGTAACTGTTATTGGACATCAACGAGGAAAAGATACAAAAGAGAATGTCCGCAGGAACTTTGGCATGCCCCATCCTGAAGGCTACCGGAAAGCTTTGCGTCTGATGAAGCAGGCCGAGAAATTTAAAAGGCCTATCATCTGCCTGATTGATACAAAGGGCGCATATCCCGGGAAAGCAGCTGAAGAACGGGGACAAAGCGAAGCGATCGCCCGAAATCTGGTGGAGATGGCTGGGCTTGAGGTGCCGGTAATTTCCATTGTCATTGGTGAAGGTGGAAGTGGAGGCGCTTTGGCTTTAGGTGTGGGTAACCATATCTTGATGCTTGAAAACTCGACATTCTCCGTAATTTCTCCAGAAGGAGCGGCATCGATCCTCTGGAAAGATTCTGCTCTGGCGCAAACTGCTGCAGAAGCAATGAAAATAACAGCGCCTGATTTACTGGAAATGGGTATTATTGAGAGAATGATTCCTGAAATCCGCGGGGGCGCCCATCATGATCCGGCAAAACAGGCAGGATTTCTGTCAGAAGCAATTGAGAAATCTCTGAATGAACTGAATTCATTGAATGCGGCGGCATTGATTGATCAGCGTTATAATAAGTTTAAGGCAATCGGTGTATTTACAGAATAATGACCGCTTCGGCGGTTTTTTTTCGTTTTCATACAAATTTTATTTCGAAAGAATTTTGCTTGGCTATTCAGAGGAACTGACCTGACAGCGAGCCATTAATCGTGGTAAGGTGAATGGAGTATCAGGAAGATCAGGAGGCATGAATGATGAAAAGAATTGGAGTGTTAACCAGTGGCGGAGACTCGCCGGGAATGAATGCGGCGGTTCGTGCGACAGTCCGGAAAGCGATTTTTCATGAAGTTGAAGTTTTCGGTATCTATTATGGCTACCAGGGATTATTGACGGGCAATATCGAAAAACTGGAAGCCGGCGATGTCGGTGACATTATCCAGCGGGGCGGCACAAAATTGTATTCTGCCCGATGTGAAGAGTTTAAAACAGAAGAAGGACAAAACCGAGCAATTGAGCAGCTTAAAAAACATGGAATTGAAGGGCTTGTGGTAATTGGAGGAGACGGATCATATCGCGGAGCCATGGCACTTACAAAAAAAGGATTTCCGTGTGTAGGAGTGCCGGGTACCATAGACAACGACATTCCGGGTACGGATTATACGGTAGGATTTGACACAGCGCTAAACACAATAATAGAAGCGATTGATAAGATCCGCGATACGGCAACCAGCCATGAACGCACTTTCATTATTGAAGTGATGGGCCGGGACGCAGGTGATCTGGCGTTATGGGCCGGCCTGGCTGGAGGAGCAGAAACCATATTAATTCCAGAAGTGGATTTCGATATGGATGATATGATCGATCGACTGCAAAAAGGGAAGAAACGCGGCAAAAAGCACAGTATCATCATTGTTGCCGAAGGTGTCATGAGCGCCAATACGCTCGCTGAAATGATCCAGGGCAAAGTTGAACTTGAAACAAGAGTATCAGTTCTCGGGCATATCCAGCGGGGAGGCTCACCAACTGGGCGCGACCGTGTGCTTGGAAGCCTTTTTGGGGCGCGTGCAGTGGAGGTCCTTTTGGACGGTCCCGGCGGACGGGCGATTGGCATGAAAAATCATCAAGTGGTAGACTATGATATGACAAAAGCGTTTACCGGTGAACATGACACCGATATGAGTTTGTATACGTTATCTAAAGAATTATCAATTTAAATGCAAAATGGAGTGAGTCTATTGAG
>CAZGMW010000429.1:0-1956 GCA_964526895.1 uncultured Planococcus sp.
TTTATTTCTCCAACGTATAACCTATTTTATTCAGCGCTGATTCAATATCCATGACGTATTCAGTCTTCAGATCCGTCAAATGGTCGCGGACTTCCGGCATCTTGACCAGCCATGGCGGCAAGCCGGTCATCATGACTTTGATGCCCATTACATTCAATCCGAGCACCAAGTTTTTTAAAATATCCGGAAAACGGTTTTCCAGCAGAACAATCTGTGATAAATCGATGATAAACGAATGGCTGCCGTTCTTGGCTGCGTAGCTCAATGTGTCTTCCAGGATTTTTTGGGAACGTTCCTCATTGATATTACCCTGCAATGAGAGAATCGCCAGCCCTTTTTTGATTGGGATGATCGGGACACTCAGCAATTCAAGATCTGCAATCGTATTATCGAGGTGAATAAGATAAGACAAAACTTCAGCCATGTTTTTCATGAATTGGATATTCTTTTCGCTGAAGTCCTTCTCTTCTTTATCCATGACGCATAAAGTGCCGAATACATTGCCATAGAAATCGCGCAATGTAACCCCCAGAAATCCTTTAACTTCAAGCTGCTCAGTCACTTCCAAATCCTTCGTCAGATTGAATGCCCCCAGATTATTGGTGTGCATCGCTTCTTCATCACTTTGGATGATCAAGCGGCAAAATGTGCCGTCATAATCGACTTCATAGCCTTCGGGAATAATATAATGATCTTTATTGAACGAACTGATCACTTTCATGGCTTTCGTTCCGCGTTGAGTTATATAAGCGGTGTTCACATCCAGCTCATCGCTGATCACTTCAAATAATTTATAAGAAACCGCTTTTAATGAGTCGTGAGTCGATACTCTTTTCGTTTCCTGCATGGGGTGATTTCCTCCTCAATGGCTGCCGGCAGGTCTCTGGTCTTTTTCAGAACCTATAGAATCTGTCGATGGCGTTCAAGTGGCAACTTCTATCTTCAAGCCTATTTTTTTGCGGTATATTAATAAAAAAACTTCAGCTGATGGACCGTACTTTTCATTTCCTCTATCTTCAAGCCTATAGTAAACAAGCTTGAGCGGTCAAGGTATTATTCACTTTATAGTAGAGCCTTCCCGCCAACTGCTATAGACTGGTAAGAGAGTATTTCTTTTATAAAAGCTTGAATAGATGAATGGTTCTTTTGTAAATATAGATATGTAGGGACTTTGAAAGGGGATATTCCGATGGTGAATTTGCAGTATTTGGATTTATTGGCGCAGAAGTACGATAGCGAGGAAAAAGTGGCGACTGAAATCATCAACCTTGAAGCGATATTGGACCTGCCGAAAGGAACGGAACATTTTGTCAGTGATTTGCATGGTGAGTACCAGGCATTCCAGCACGTGCTGCGAAATGGTTCTGGCAATGTGAAAGTGAAAATCAGAGATCTTTTCGAAGATGAACTGCAGGAAAAAGAACTGAACGAATTTGCCACATTGGTTTATTATCCGGAAGAAAAACTGCAATTGATCAAAAGCAATTTCACCAGTAAACAGGAATTGCGTGAATGGTACATAGAAATGATCGAGCGCATGCTGAAGCTGATTGCTTATGCTTCGTCAAAATATACCCGTTCGAAATTGCGGAAAGCGCTGCCGAAACAATTCGTCTACATTATTGAAGAATTGCTGTACAAGACAGATGAATTAACGAACAAGAAAGATTATTACGCAAAAATGGTCGATCAGATCATCGCGCTTGGCCAGGCGGATAAACTGATCATCGGGCTCGCTTATACGACGCAGCGGCTGGTTGTGGATCATCTTCATGTGGTCGGCGATATTTACGACCGGGGACCGGACCCGCATAAAATTGTGGATACGCTGATCGATTACCATTCCGTCGATATCCAATGGGGCAACCATGATGCGCTGTGGATCGGTGCATATGCCGGCTCAAAAGTGTGCCTGGCAAATATTATCCGGATCTGTGCCCGTTATAATAACCTGGA
>CAZGMW010000430.1:0-1955 GCA_964526895.1 uncultured Planococcus sp.
TATATATATGTTGACTGAAGTACAAGTTCGCGAGTTACTCGGAGAAGTACAAGATCCGTTTTTACATAGATCGCTGGCAGAAACAGATGGTATTACCTCAGTGAAAATTAAAGAAGAGAAAAGCCATGTCAGTGTAAAATTGGCGATTGCCAAAGTGAATACACCTGAGCAGATGCAATTGCAGATGAAAGTGGTTGAAATTTTAAAAGGCGCAGGAGCGGATTCAGTCGGGATCCGTTTTGAAGAGTTGGCTCCGGAAGCGATGGCTAAGTTCCGCGGAACGGCAAATGAATCCGAAGCACAGGATCTGTTGTCGCCATTAAATAAAGTCGAATTCATCTCGATCGCCAGCGGTAAAGGCGGAGTTGGGAAATCAACTGTCTCCGTCAATCTGGCAATTGCACTGGCGCGCCTTGGCAAAAAAGTCGGGTTGATCGACGCGGATATTTACGGATTCAGTGTTCCGGATATGATGGGTATTGAAAAAACACCTGTAGTACGTGGAGATACCATCATTCCGGTCGAACGCTTTGGAGTCAAAGTCATTTCGATGGGCTTCTTCGTTGAAGAGAATATGCCAGTTGTATGGCGCGGCCCAATGCTCGGTAAAGTGCTGGATCAATTCTTCCGCGATGTGGAATGGGGCGATCTGGATTATCTTCTATTGGACTTGCCGCCGGGAACTGGGGATGTCGCACTCGATATCCACCAGATGCTGCCGGCTTCCAAGGAGATCGTCGTTACGACGCCTCACCCGACAGCCGCTTTCGTAGCAGCAAGAGCGGGAGCGATGGCTTTGCAGACAGATCACGAAGTGTTGGGAGTTATCGAAAACATGTCCTGGTTCGAAAGCAAAGAAAGCGGTAAGAAAGAATATCTATTCGGACAAGGCGGCGGACCAAAGCTTGCGGAAGAATTGCAGGTGCCGTTGCTCGGACAGATTCCTCTTGGCCAGCCTGACTGGAACGAAGCGGATTTTGCACCGTCTGTATATCTTGAAGACCATCCAACAGGAAAAATATATGGTGAAATTGCAGAGGATATTCTTAAGCAATTTGCAGCGAAACGCCAATAAGGATGAATCCGGGACCCGTCAAAAGGTTCCGGTTTTTTAATTTGTGCCTAAACTTCGAACAGAAGCCGTTACTTCAAGGTTTGTTCACATCTGCGCAGTTTCGTTTATGGATTTTTACCTTTGCGATTGGTACAATCTTAAAAGAAGTTCAAATAACGGAGGCATTAATGTGACAATACGAAATTGGATAAAATTTTTTATAAATGCACTACTGATAGGTGGAGCAATAACCGGTATACTCGGTTTATTCATAAGATGGAATGATGTTTTCGCAACGCCGTTCGCAGATGGTGCCTGGGGAGAATTTATTGCCGGTTTTATCTGGCTGGTAGTAGTGGGGATGACGATGAGCCTGATCGCGCAGATGGGCTTTTTCGCTTACTTGACCATTCATCAATTTGGAATTAACATGTTCCGGACTTTGACGTTATGGAATTGGGTTCAGTTATTGATAATCGCAATAGTGATTTTTGATCTGATTGTTTTCCGTTTCATGCCGAATGCTGATACTGCAGCTCAAGGCTGGTTGTATACGGGGCTCTTGGTCATTTTAATCGTGACTGCGACAGTGACAGCTTATTTCAAGGCGAAGTGGACGACAAAGTCTACTTTCATTTCCGCTTTGTTCTTTATGATTGCGGTGACTACACTTGAATGGCTGCCTGCATTGATGGTGCAAGCAGGAAATGTCGACAGCTGGGTCACCCTGTTATTGTTTCCTTTCCTGGCTGTGAATGCGTATCAGTTATTGGTGTTGCCAAAATACAACGCTAAGTCTGATGAAGACCGGGAAAAACTTGAAGAGCGTCGTGCAGGGCAGGAGGCAAGAGCGCAATGGGCGATGAAACAATAAAAAGATTTTGAAACGTCCGCTTAGGAA
>CAZGMW010000431.1:0-1952 GCA_964526895.1 uncultured Planococcus sp.
GTTGATGTTTCTCAACAGACTGAAAGCGTGCCGCATCAGGAAGATGCGGCACGCTTTTTATATAATCCAAAATCTTTTATTTGCCTTCAATTTCCTCAGTCAATTTCTCCAGTTCGTCGATCAAGTCGCCGATGTAGGCGATTGTGTCGCGCAAGGGTTGGTCGGTTGTGATATCGATGCCGGCCATTTTGGACAGCTCGACCGGTGACTTGGTTCCGCCGGCTTTCAGCACTTCCAGCCATTCATCGACAGCAGGCTGGCCTTCTTCAAGGATGCGTTTTGAGACTTGTGTTGAAATGGTCAACCCAGCGCTGTACGTATAAGGATACAAGCCCATGTAATAATGCGGCTGGCGCATCCATGTAAGTTCGGCACCTTCATTGATTTCCACGGTGTCACCCCAGAACTCCTCGAGAACCCCGCGTTTCAGGTTGTTCAGTATTCCCGCATTGACGCTTTGCCCCGCATCGATGCGCTCATAAACTTTGCGCTGATAAGCAGCTTCGAGAAGGTGCGTCACGAAATTATGGTAATACGTGCGTGCCACAATCGAGGAAATCACCCAGCGTTTGAATTTCGGATCTTTCGAATTCTCAAGCAGGTGGTTGGCCATCAGCATTTCGTTCATTGTGGATGGAGCTTCGATAAAGTATAGAGACGGACGCGCATTGAAAATATTTTGTGCGCGGTTCGCGTTATAGAAATGTCCGGCATGGCCAAGTTCGTGGGCCAGCACAAACACTTCATTCATGCGG
This sequence comes from uncultured Planococcus sp., assembly GCA_964526895.1. Classification (GTDB taxonomy): domain Bacteria; phylum Bacillota; class Bacilli; order Bacillales_A; family Planococcaceae; genus Planococcus. Next base: position 756 of record CAZGMW010000431.1, read on the forward strand.
CCGGTCCAGGAAATCAGGATATACGGATGGTTGCCGTATGGACTTGAACAGAAAGCGCCAGTGGACTTGCCTTTGTTCTGTGCGAAATCGATCCAGCGTTCCGAATACGAACGTTCGATCATTTCGAGATAATCTTCACCCATAATCCCGAGCGCGTCATTGATGTATTTCTTCGATTCTTCCACTGTAATTTCCGGCTCGTAAGTCGGATCCAGTGAAATCTTTAAGTCGGCGAATGTCATTTTCTCGAGGCCATGTGCTTTTTGCAGCAGTTTCGCATATTTGCACATATGCGGTGCCAGTTCGCTGGTGATCAAATCGATTTGGCGATTATACAGCGAACGGTCCACTTCCTGATTGAACAGCAGGTAGTCGAAAATAGAATCATAGCCGCGAAGATCGGAAGTCGTTTTTTCTGTCTGCAGCTGCATGTCATAGGTTTTCGCAGTGGTATGCTGATAATCTTTCAACTTCTTCGAAAATGCGTCAAAAGCCGCGCGGCGCTTGGCCGTATCCGTTTCAGCTTCCCAGTCGCCTTCAAAAGACACGTAACTTAACGGATAGCTTTTGCCGTCCACTTCAAAATCATCGAAAGACATATCCACCATTTTCGTTGTGTTATAGAGGCCGTATGACGCATTGAATGTCGATGAATAAGCGGCAAGTGTCTTTTCGACTTCCGGATGCAATTGGTATTGCTTTTTGCGGATCAATTTCTCCAAATACACTTTGAATTCATCGGATTCCTGCATCGCCTGCTCCAGCGTTTCTTCCGGCAATTCCAGCAATTCGCTGGTGACGAACGATAGTTTGCTGTTCACTTTAGCTGCCGCCGAACCGAATTTACTCGACAGCATCTGAGCTTCATCGTCGGTTTGATCTGTGCTTATTTTAAGACTTGCATATGTACCCACCGGAACAAATTTTTCATTTATTTCGGCGTATGCTTTTAATAATCTATTTACTGAAGCGGCATCATTCGTATTTCCTTTGTAATTGGATTGGAAATCTTCCACTTCTTTTTCAAGGGAAGAAAGCGCTTCATGAAAAGCTTCATCTGAAGTGAATAAAGTCTGTAAATCCCATGTTTCATCAATGCTTACTTCTGAACGTGCGGGCATACTTTTGACCATTTATCTCGCTCCTTATTATTACGGATATCGAACTATTCCAAGTATAGCGGGCAAGCGGAAAAAA
>CAZGMW010000432.1:0-898 GCA_964526895.1 uncultured Planococcus sp.
TTATCGATAATCGACGAGAGGGCATGCGCTAAGCCTGTTCGGCGGAGGTCTATGACCCTCTATCTGCCGGTTAAACATCAGATGAGCCGCCAAAGCATGCACCGGGCATGCAGAAAAGTCCCGATTCCGTCATTTGCGTAATAAATTGCTGCGCACAGACACACCTCATTTTTAATGGCGATTCCGGGAGTCGATATTGTAGCCGGCGAATTTGTTTTTCTATCCAGAGCCGATGCATAAATTTCTCCTTTGCTTCAAATGCTGGCTGAACTTAAAGTGTGAGCATTTGTTGAAGGGCGGCTCCGATAATAGAGAGATGAAATGACCCGGCCACCATAGGCACGTTCGTCCGCATGATTTGAGATGCGGAAATCGCTAGTCAAATTTTATTACAGAATGGAGAGTACCCATGTCAAACATCGCATCATATATCGACCACACTTTATTAAAACCGGAATCCACAAAAGAACAGGTGATTCAACTTTGCAAGGAAGCTGCAGAATATGAATTTGCTTCTGTATGTGTCAATCCTTCATATGTCGAAACAGCTGCCGCTGAACTGAAAAGCAGCAAAGTGAAAGTCTGCACGGTTATTGGCTTTCCGCTTGGAGCTTCAACATCCCAGACAAAAGCTTTTGAAACTAAAGATGCCATTGAAAAAGGAGCAGAAGAAATCGATATGGTAGTTAATATCGGCGCCATCAAATCCGGCGACAGCGAACTTGTAAAAGCAGACATTCAGGCTGTTGTGGAAGCGGCGAAAGGAAATGCAATTGTTAAAGTAATCATCGAAGCAAGCCTGTTGACTGATGAAGAGAAAATTTTGGCTTCCCGTCTTTCAAAAGAAGCTGGAGCTGATTTTGTAAAAACATCTACAGGATTTTCAACTGGCGGAGCA
>CAZGMW010000432.1:908-1952 GCA_964526895.1 uncultured Planococcus sp.
AAGATGTTAAATTAATGCGGGAAACTGTTGGCGCGGAACTGGGTGTCAAAGCTTCAGGCGGAGTCAGAAGCCTTGAAGATGTCCAGGGAATGATCGATGCAGGTGCCACGCGTATTGGTGCAAGTTCAGGTGTCCAGATCATGCAGGGATTAAAATCTGATTCCGATTATTAACTATTGACTCAAGTTCCATCATACGATATAATTTTTGGTATATAACACTTGTTGTTATTTGCTTCAACGTGTGTTCGGAGGGAGGGAAAAAGAGATGACAAAAACTACCGTTCGTAAAAACGAATCGATTGAAGATGCTCTTCGCCGCTTCAAACGCACTGTTTCTAAATCCGGAACAATGCAAGAGGTAAGAAAGCGCGAGTATTATGATAAGCCGAGCGTGAAACGCAAATTAAAATCAGAAGCTGCGCGTAAACGTAAATTTTAATTGACCCTTACTTTTAAAATGAGACTTTTAAAAATATGAACGATCAGCTGAAACCGGCTGCACATCCATTGTGCAGCCGGTTTTCTTCATTTTAATATATTGTAAGCGCATTCTTTCGTTATTTGCAGCGGCTCATCTATAATGAAGTTAGAAAGAATTTGAAACTTTTTTCCTTCTCATCCGTATTGAAATTAGCCGGAAAATATTAAATTAAGAACTTACTATCACCTTGGATGACAAAGAACAACTAACAGTAGAACGAAAGGATTGATTTTTTTGGGTCAGCTTAAAATCTATATTTCTTCCGTAGTTTTATTGTTTTATCTTTTGTCTTTGTCTTCAGTGGTCCAAGCTGAGACCGGTGGTATTGGAGAAGATATAACAGGCTTTCTGATCCATCCGGTCGTTGTGACGATTATACTGTCCATAGCCATGTTGGGTTTGCTGTTGGAGTTATTTACACCCGGGCTGACTTTTCCTGGGATAGTGGGGCTTGGCGCGCTGGCCTTGTTTTTCATCAGCCACTGGATGGAAGGGCTGGTTGGAGTAGATTCGATTATTCTACTCATGATTGGTTTCGGTTTTTTCTTTCTGGAACTTTTT
>CAZGMW010000433.1:0-1950 GCA_964526895.1 uncultured Planococcus sp.
ATAAATGGTATATAATTATCATTTAGAAGTAGAACTATTTACTTTATGGCAAGTGGCGATAGATTTTACGAAAACTGAGGCAAAAAAGTGATTTCCGGAAAGACTGGCTTGAGATCGAATGAGGCAGGATGGCCGGCATTTTTTTGCAAATATATGGGATAAGGAAGGGTATAATGAGCAGCGTACCAAAGAAAACAGAAGTTATCTTAATCGGAGCCGGTGTGATGAGCGCGACATTGGGTTCAATGTTGAAAGAGCTGTCACCGGACTGGGAAATCAAAGTATTTGAGAAGCTCGAAAAAGCTGGAGCGGAAAGCTCCAATGAGTGGAATAATGCAGGTACAGGACACGCAGCGTTATGCGAATTGAATTATACGCCGGAGAAAGCGGACGGCACGGTCGAGATCGACAAAGCGATCAAGATCAATGAACAATTCCACCTTTCAAGACAATTCTGGTCATTCCTTGTGAACAAAAAACGCATCAGCAATCCACAGGATTTCATCATGCCGATTCCCCATATGAGCATGGTGCAGGGTGAAGATAATGTGCGCTTCCTGAAAAACCGTTTTGAAGCGTTGACGCAGGTTCCATTATTCAATGGCATGGAATTTTCAGATTCCCCTGAAAAACTTAAGAAATGGTTCCCGTTGATCATGGAAGGCCGCACGTCTTCTGAGCCGATCGCGGCAACGAAAATCGACAGTGGAACAGATGTGAACTTTGGTGCATTGACTGAAATGCTGTTCGAACATCTGCAGCAGGAAAATGTCGAAGTGAATTACGAACATACTGTCAAAAACATTAAACGTTTGAGTGATGGCACGTGGGAAGTCAAAGTCCACGACATGAAAAACGACAAAATCGAATACCATACATCAAAATTCGTCTTTATCGGCGGCGGAGGCGGAAGCTTGCCTTTATTGCAAAAAACAGGCATTCCGGAATCCAAGCAAATCGGCGGATTCCCGGTAAGCGGCCTCTTCCTGGTCTGCAACGATCAGGAGCTGATCAACCAGCACCACGGTAAAGTCTACGGTAAAGCGAAAGTCGGCGCACCGCCGATGTCCGTGCCGCATTTGGACACGCGCTATATCGACAATAAAAAATCGTTGCTGTTCGGACCATTTGCAGGCTTCTCACCGAAGTTCCTGAAAACCGGCTCGAACATGGATTTGATCGGCTCGGTTAAACCGAACAATGTGTTTACAATGCTGGCAGCCGGAGCAAAAGAAATGGGATTGACGAAATACCTCGTCCAGCAGGTCATGCTGTCAGATGAAAAACGCGTCGAAGAATTGCGCGAATTCATCCCGAACGCAAAACTTGAAGACTGGGATGTAGTCGTAGCCGGCCAGCGCGTCCAAGTCATTAAAGATACGGATAAAGGCAAAGGAACGTTACAGTTCGGTACGGAAATCGTAACAGCTGAAGACGGTTCGATTGCCGCACTTCTTGGTGCATCTCCGGGTGCTTCTACAGCTGTACATGCAATGCTCGAGATTTTCAACAAATGCTTCCCGGAACAAAAAGAAGCATGGGAGCCAAAAATCCGCGAAATGGTGCCGTCTTACGGCGTTTCTCTCGTGGACAACCCTGAATTGTTCAAGGAAATTCACGAAATGACCGATAAAGCGCTTGGTTTGAACAATACTGAAGTTGATACGAATGAAACAGTCGGAGCAGGAGCTCAGTCTGTGAAAGAAAAAGCGTAAATAGATGAAAGGAGAAAGCCTCTGGGTTGAGGCTTTCTCCTTTTTTTCTGGTTTATGCGCGGAAAACGAGATTAATGCGCGGAACGTGAGATATATGCGCGGAAAACAAAATGTATGCGCGGAAAAACGAGACGTATGCGCTGAAAAAAGAAGTTTATGCGCGCACGAACAATTTTGTGTTTTTTTTGATAACTTTTACTTCCTAATTCTCACACCAAAATTCAAAAGCCTAAAG
>CAZGMW010000434.1:0-1949 GCA_964526895.1 uncultured Planococcus sp.
TGAAAACATTTCTCATGAAAATTTCCATACTAAAAAGCCAATCCAGGAAAATAAATTCCTGAATTGGCTCTTAGGATCACCGATATGTTTGAAGCGGGAGACCGGCGCTATTTCTGATGTCCGCCGATCAGCCTGGTCCTGGCGATGGCGGTACCGGCTTCAGTGCCCGAAACCGCGCGGTAAATGGCGGAGTAGCCGTATTTGTTGCGAATCTGGTCCATGGCTGCGCCGAGCCGGCGTGTTTCCCATTTTCGGGCTTCGAAGAGGCTCAATTGCATAGAAGATTCTTCTTCCAGATTGCCGATGGAAATAGAGATTTGGCGGATGGGCTTGTGCTGAAAATGCTCGTTGAAGATCGCTTGGCACACTTTGTAGATCCGGAGAGTTTCATTGGTGGCTTCTTCCAATGACTGCGACCTTGAAAAGCCGCCGCCGAAAGCGGTTTTACTGTAGCCGACGCCAAGATGGATTGTGCGTCCCGCTCTTCTGGCCTGCCGGGTCCGCATAGCGATATCTTCGCACATTTCAAGAATGATGGTCATGATGTCTTCCACTTCTATGTAATCACGGTAAAGGATTTGGCCTTTTCCGTAGCTCGTCTGGCCGGCAACAAGCGGCGAGCCGAGATCCGACAAATCGATGCCGTTTGCGTGTTGATAAAGCTGATGGCCGAGTATGCCGAAACGGTCCTCCAACGTTTTGACATCCGTGCAGGCAAGATCTCCCACCGAAAAAATCCCCATGCCGTTGAGGGTGCGTTCGGTCTGTGAACCGATCCCCCACATTTCGCGGAGCGGTGCGAGAGGCCATAGTTTTTCAGGCACATCGTCATAACTCCATCTGGCGTAGCCGCTTTTTTTCGCTTCCAGATCCAGCGCCAGTTTTGCAAGGAGCATATTGGGCCCTACACCGACCGCAGACGGCAGCCCGAATTGGCGCAGCAGCGCGTCTTGGATATGAGGGATAAGCGTTTCTGCGTCGCCCGAATAGGAACCGACATTCGTGAAATCGATGAAGCTTTCATCAACACTGTAGACATGGACCGAGTTCTTGGGGACAAATTCCGTTATAAGTTCAGTGATGGCCATGGAAATGCGCAGGAAAAACTCCATTTTCGGCTCAATCAGCCGAATTCTTGGGTCATCCGGAATCTCGAACAGGCGTGTCCCCGTCCTCACTCCGAAATCTTTTTTCATGCGGGGCGACGCCGCAAGCACCACACTCCCTCTCCGTTCCTGGTTGCCGACCACGGCGATATGCGCTGTCAGCGGATCGATTCCTTCCCGGACGGCGGAACAGCTGGCGTAGAAGCTGCGCATATCAAGGCAGGCAATGGTCCGTTCAGGCAATTGCTGCATCTTCATTTCATCACCCCTCCGAATAAGAACACTAGTTCCTATTCTATACCTCAATATTCAGCTGAACAATCCTGTTTACCGCAAAAAATTTATTTCCAGCAAAAAATGATCCAAATCAGGCATTTTCATTATTCGGTGCTGATTGATGCAAACATGAAAAAGAGGCGTGTATTCATATACTCGCCACTTCCCGCCAATCCTTATTACTCGCATGCTATTGCCTGACCAATACACCCTGTGCTTGCGGAGAGAGTTTCGATGTTTTGGCCCGGTAAGCGGGGAAAAACTCTTCGCCATGTGAAATGCCGGCTTCACTGCACAGCAATCTGTAAATTTCAGGATTCCATATTTTTTTGCCGATGTGAAACTGAAAATCCGTGTTTTGGCCAAACTTCTTTTTGAATAAGTAGAGCGTATCGTCAGGGTTATTGGTTACGCCTCCACCGGCGTGGATCAAATCAATGCCGTTTTCTTTGGCCCAAACCACAGCGGCATAGGTCATGACATAGACCGGTGAAAGATGATTGCGGTTTTCCACTGTCCCGGACAAATGCGTGTGCAAGAAATTTCCGCACAGGAAATGCAGCTCGG
>CAZGMW010000435.1:0-1949 GCA_964526895.1 uncultured Planococcus sp.
GAATGCATCATTCACTTTTTTGAAGCCGTCCAAATCCAGAAAGAAAATCCCCCCTCCGTCTTTCGAATAGCCTTCAAAAAACCTGGAAAGATATCGCCTGTTATATAAATCGGTCAACTCGTCCCTATAAGCCTGACGTTCCAGATTTAAATAATAGGAAAACATTCGAACGATCCTCTGCAGCAACTCAATGCTCTTTGGGTTAAAGTGACTTGCTTCATCATTGATTGCACATAATGTTCCGAATTTCTCTCCATTTAAAAGAGAAATGGGAATCCCTAAATAAGAACGGACGTTGGCTGCTTCAAGTTTATCCTGAAAATCGGCCAGACTGCTTTCTTTTTTCGTATCTTCAAAAACTACCGGTTTTCTTTTCTCAAAATCGATGCGGTTACAAAGCGAATTGTTCAAGTTTATAACCATTCCTTCAGTGACGAGGATATCGGTGTTTTCATTCGAGAGCTTTAAGATAATTTGCTGTGTATCACTGACAGAACTCAAATAAATCAGTTGATCCGGCAAGATTTCTTTAGCCAATTCAAGTACATCAGTGGCCAACTCATCGAAATTTTTGTACATCTGCAGTTCTTGATAGTTCGTCATCGTAAAGCACCTCGATTTGTCTGTTGAGCTATTCTTATTATTTTACCCAAGCTGTCTTTGCTTTAAGTGTACCATTGTCATTTACGTATAAATACAGTTTATGAAAGGGAATCCTGTTCATGGCATCCAAATGCAAAAAAACCGCTAACTCCAATATGGAGCAGCGGTTTTATCGTTGGTGTTCGGAACTTATTAATAAGCAACCCAGCTTAAACCAGTAGTTCCTTCGCCTGCATGAACGCCTACGCACACACTAAGCTGGACCACTTCGACTTTCAGATCCGGAAACTCCTGGAGAAGCTCGTTCTTCCAGATTTCTGCGTCCTCCACGTTATTGCAGTGAATAGCGGCGACTTCCGTTACTGTGCCTGCAGCCATATCCGCCCGAAGCGCTTCGGTCACATTGTTTTTAGCGCGTTTATTGGAACGGACTTTCTCTTTCATGACAGTGATGCCATCCACAAAAGTAATGACCAGTTTAATATTCAATATATTACTCAAGAAATTTTGTGTTCCGGAAACGCGTCCACTTTTCTGCAATTGGTTCAGGCTTGATGGAATGAACGACAAATGGGCTTTAGCTGTCATCTCTTTGATAGCCGCAATAACTTCTTCAACTTCTTTCCCGTTTTCCAAAAGCTCATTTCCGGCTTCGATCATTTTAACCATCGGGAAAGAACCGATCTTCGAATCGATGGGATAAACTTTGAAGTCTGTCATTTTCGCAGCTGATTGTGCACTTTCGAATGTACCGGAAAGCCCGCTGGACAAATGCAGCGCAATCGCCGAATCGTATCCTTCTGCCTCCAATTTTTCATATAAAGCAAGCATCTCGCCGATTGCCGGCTGCGAAGTTTTTGGTGATGTTTTCGCTGTACGCAATTTATCGTAAAATTCTTCCTGTGTTAGATCTATCGATTCTCTATATGTTCCGTCAGAAAATACAACACTGAGAGGCAAGACATATACATTATGTTTCTGGATGAACGCTTCATCCAGTTGTGCAGCTGAATCCGTAATCCAAGCAATTTTTTTCATTAGATAAATCTCCTTTGCATTCTGAGTCCCTTGAGGAATCATCTGTCGACTATCGCTAATTTACGATATCGCCCGCCGGTACGGTAGTGACAGCTGTCATATATATGGAGAAATCTTCAGAATGATTGACATAATATGAACATATTTCATACACCTAATGAATTGTAAGCACCCTTTCACATCATTTGCTTTCTGGTTAATTTAAACAGTACGATAGCTATGTATCATAATAAATTTCAGTGGAGGAATTCTTATGAAGTACACCGTTATTACAGGAGCAAGTTCAGGCATTGGCTATGAAACCGCCT
>CAZGMW010000436.1:0-1944 GCA_964526895.1 uncultured Planococcus sp.
CAGGCACGAACTTCCTGCACGCCGGCAGTAAAGTAAGTAGCAAGTCCAAGCAAACTGTACGATGCTTTGACCAATTGATCCAAGCCCGATTCTTTAATGCCAAGTTCTTCAAGGAACATTTCTTTTTCCTCATCATCCAACTCAGCCATTTCTTCCTCGATTTTCGCACAGACCACAATGACATCCGAATTATCTTCCGCTGCATACTCACGTACTTTTTGTACATAAGGATTGCTGTCAGCTTCAGCAATTTCATCTTCCGACACGTTGGCAACATAAAGCATAGGCTTAAGCGTCAATAAATTCAAGTTTTTTGCAATGCGCATTTCATCTTCAGTGAAATCGATTGAACGGGCAAGCTTGCCGTCTTCAAATGCTTCACGCAATTTGAAAAGAACCGGCTCTTCTGCAATTGCATCTTTGTCTCTTTGTTTCACAAGTTTCGCCGCACGTGCGATTCTCTTCTCGATGCTTTCCATATCAGCCAAAATCAATTCAAGATTGATCACTTCGATATCTGAAATCGGATCTACATTTCCAGATACATGCGTAATATTATCATCTGCGAAACAACGTACTACCTGGCAGATGGCATCCACTTCACGAATATGAGAAAGGAATTTATTTCCAAGACCTTCTCCTTTGCTGGCTCCTTTGACGATGCCGGCAATATCAGTAAACTCAAATGCAGTCGGTATGGTTTTTTTCGGTACGACCAACTCAGTCAGTTTGTCTAAGCGTTCATCCGGAACTTCTACAATTCCGACGTTTGGATCTATTGTACAGAACGGGTAGTTTGCTGCTTCCGCGCCTGCTTTTGTTATGGCGTTAAATAATGTGGATTTACCTACGTTTGGTAATCCTACAATCCCTGCAGTTAATGCCAAAGGATTCACGACCTTTCTTCTTTGAAAAACGATTTATTTTTATACAACCATTTCATTATAGGAACAGAACCATGAAATGTCCATTAATCATTCCGCTTCCGCTTTTACAAGAACTTTTTTCATTTTTTTGTTGAATTCCACTCGCGGAATCATGACGCTATGCTGGCATCCTTCACATTTGATGCGGATGTCCGCACCCATTCGGATAATTTTCCAGGCATTGGTGCCGCACGGATGACCCTTTTTCATTTCAACGATATCATTCAAGCCAAATTCTTTCATTTCCATGGCTCATTCTCCTCTATCATTTTTTGGCAATTGCTGTCGAATTTGAAGCTTCCGGTGAGCGCTGCACCATCACCATACGCGGATAAGGAATTTCAACTCCGCGTTGATCAAGATATTCCTTCAAATCACGGCGCATATTCCGGGCAATCGCGAAATGCTGCATCGGCAGTGTTTCTGCTGTAATCCGCATAACCACTTCAGTTGTCGTCAAATTTTGGACGCCCAGCAGTTCTGCCGGTTTAATGATTTGTTCGTAGCGATTCTGCAGAGTTTCAAGAAACTCCGCGATAAGATTTTCCACTCGCGTAATATCCGATTCATAGGAAATATTGACATCCACTACAGCAATCGAATTGTGAATGGAGAAATTGACAACGTCTGTTATGTTGCCGTTCGGGAAAATAAATAATTCCCCGGTCCAAGCTTTCACTTTTGTTGTCCGCAATCCGATCTCTTCCACTGTTCCCTCGGCCAGACCGATTCGTACATAATCACCGACAGAAAATTGATCTTCAAAAATGATGAAGAAGCCGGTAATAATATCCCGCACGAGGTTCTGGGCACCAAAACCGATGGCGAGTCCCAATACTCCGGCACCGGCTATCAATCCGGTAATATCAATGGTGAACGCAGATAACACGGCGATAATGGCGACAAAGTAGACAACATATGCCACCACGTTTTCCAGTAGCTTCGATAAAGTCTGCTGTCGCCGTTGATATTACCGGATTGATAGCCGGTGCCGGAGTATTGGGACTCGCCATCGGTT
>CAZGMW010000437.1:0-1944 GCA_964526895.1 uncultured Planococcus sp.
TATCGCCGGCCATGTTCAAAAAGACCCTCAGCCCGTCGTACTAGAAGACGAACACGGGGAAGTTCATTTCCATTTGGTGCCGTATACAGACCCATCGATGGTCCGTTATAAATTTGATGATCCGGAAATTCGTACACATGATGATGCGCTTCAGGCGATCACTGCGAACATTAAATCGAACTGGGATCCAGCAGCGCGCCATGTATTTATTGGCCACGCATTTGTAACTTCCCACGGTGAACAGGAAGAGAATACAAGTGATTCCGAGCGTCCGCTGGCAATCGGTGGAGCAGAGCATGTCAGCGCCGCCCATTTGGAGGGTTTCCATTATTCGGCGCTTGGCCATTTGCATAAAGCCCATTTTGTGCGCAATGAAACCATTCGTTACGCGGGATCTCCGTTGAAATATTCAATTTCGGAAGAACATCATCAAAAAGGGTATTTAGTGGTGGAGCTGGATGCCGACGGAAATGCGACAGTTGAAAAAAGGCTGCTGGAACCGCGCCGCAATATGCGCCGTGTGGAAGGGACAATTGATGAAATTCTTCGTCACGAACCGAGTGAGGATTTTGTCTTTGTGACATTGCTGGACGATGCGCCCGTTCTGTTCCCTATGGAGAAGGTCCGTTCCGTGTATCCGAACGCGATGCATGTCGAACGCAAGAACTTCATCCGTGAAAAGGCGGAAAGCAACGGCCAGTCACGGCAGAAGATGGATTCGCTGTCCCTATTCCATGCGTTCTACGAAGAAGTGAAAGGCGAAGGAGCGTCGGATGAAACCGCGGCGATTTTTGAAGAAGTGCTGCAGGAATTCCTGCAGGAAGAGCCTGCTGCAAAAGAAGAGGTGAAAGCATGAGACCTTTAAAACTGAAACTGACAGCTTTCGGCCCTTATAAAGAAACGGAAACGATCGATTTCAATGATCTCCGGGAAAATCGGCTATTCGTCATTTCCGGCAGTACGGGAGCCGGGAAGACGACAATTTTTGATGGTATTTCATTTGCGCTGTACGGCGGAGCAAGTGGTTCTGACCGCAGCGAAACGCGCAATCTCCGGAGTGATTTTGCGGATGATACCGTGCATACCTGTGTCGAAATGGAATTTGAGATACATAACCAGGTGTACCGGATTCTTCGCCAGATGCCGCACATCAAAGGAGGGAATAAAAGCCCGACTGGTGAACGCTATGAATTTTTTGAAATCCATGAAGACGGCGAAAAGCCATGTGTGGAACGGCAAATCGTATCGGAAATCAACCAGCGCATAGAAGAGATCCTGGGACTGACACAAAATCAGTTCAGCCAGATTGTCATGCTGCCGCAAGGGGAATTCCGGAAATTGCTAACTTCTGAAACGGATAATAAGGAAGAAATTCTTCGCCGGATCTTCAAAACAGAACCGTATAAAATGATCAGTGAACGGCTGAAACAAAAGCGGGAAACGGCAAAAGATGCCTATGGATTAGAAGAACAGGTGCTGAACAGCCATCTGCGCAGCATTGAATCTTCGCTTCCGGAACGGGAATCCGAATTGTTCGAAGTGCTGGGAAGGGAACAGCGCAATATACACCAGATCTTGTCGGCACTGCAGCTTGAAACGGCTTTCTATAGAGAGAAGATTGCGGATGATCAAGTTCAGCAAGAAACGTTGTACAAAAAGCATGAGGAAAAACTGGATAGCTATCACGAAGCGAAAAAATGGAACGGGCGCTTTGATGAAAAGCTTGATAAAGAGCAGCGTTATAATGCTTTGACGGAACAGCTCCCGGCAATCGCTGAAAAGGAAAAAGCGGTGCAGCAAGCCGAACGTGCAGGTTTTATTGCCAATATCGAAAATCTTTACCGGGAACTTCGGGCCAATGAAACGGAAAAGCATGGTCTGCTCGAACGGGCGGTGGGCGAAGAACAGCAAGCTGAGGGAACGAAACTGGCGGCCGAAGAGAAA
>CAZGMW010000438.1:0-1941 GCA_964526895.1 uncultured Planococcus sp.
GCTGGAAGACAGCCAAAATACGCCTTTGCCGCAGACAGATCCGGTCTATGGCAAGGAAGGGCGGCTTTTAAAAGAATGGTCATAAGAAATCCGACATCCGTTTAATTTGAACAAAAATATCCCCTGCCCTCAATAATTAAGGGCAGGGGTTATTTCTTTTTTTTATAATTGAATTGAAATATACTTCGTCTCCAAGAAAGCTTCGAGACCTTCCAGGCCGCCTTCACGTCCGATGCCGCTTTCTTTCATGCCGCCAAATGGTGCCTGTGCGGCGGAAGGCAATCCGTCATTCCAGCCGACAATGCCATAATCGAGATTTTCTGCGATATAGGTACCGCGCGTCATGCTGTCTGTGAAGAAGTAAGCGGCCAATCCGAAACGTGTGTCGTTAGCCAGTTTGACTGCTTCTTCATCTGTTTTGAATGTCATGATCGGCGCAACTGGGCCAAACGTTTCTTCATTCATGACGAGCATATCGGAATTCGCATTCAATAAAACCGTCGGATTATAGAAATAAGAGTCATTTTCTGCTTTGCCGTCGCCGCCGACCAGCACTATTGCTCCTTTATCGACAGCATCCTTCACGTGTTCTGCGACTTTCTCATAACCATTCTTATCGACAAGCGGTCCGATTTGCACACCTTCATCCAGCCCGTTGCCGACTTTCAAATTCGATGCGGCTTCCTGCAGCTTATGCGAAAATTCTTCCACAATGCCTTCCTGGACATAGATGCGATTACCACAGACACATGTCTGTCCGGCATTACGGAACTTGGATGCCACGACACCTTTAACGGCTTCATCGATATTGGCGTCATCCAAGACGATGATTGGTGCATGGCCGCCAAGTTCAAGCGACAAATTCAGCATCGTTTCGGAACTTTGCTTCATCAATTCTTTGCCGATTTCAGTGGATCCGGTGAATGTCAGTTTACGTACTGACGGATGGCTGGTAAAGACTTTGCCGATTTTGCTGGCGCTGCCGGTCACCATATTGATGACGCCTTTGGGGAAGCCGGCTTCCTCTGCCAGTTCATAGATGCGGACGGCAGTAAGCGGCGTAAGTTTTGCGGGTTTTGCTACAAAGGTGCAGCCTGCCGCTAATGCTGGCGCCATTTTTCGTGCCATCATGGCTGCAGGGAAATTCCAAGGGGTAATTGAAACAACTACGCCCACCGGCTGCTTAATCACCTGTATGCGTTTGCCGTCTTTACTCGCTGGGACTGTCCGGCCATATACCCGTTTGCCTTCTTCGGCATACCAGGAGATGAATGCGGCAGAGTATTCGATTTCACCAATCGACTCAGCAAGGGGCTTACCCATTTCCTTAGTCATAATTTCTGCAACTTCCTGCTTGTTCTCCAATAAAAGGTCATGCCATTTCATCAATAACTCTGCCCGTTGATAGGCAGTCGTCTTCGACCATTCAGGAAAAGCATCAGCTGCAGCTTCAATCGCTTGAGTGGCTTCAACTTCTCCGCCATTTGGCACTGTGCCAACCTGTTCGCCTGTTGCGGGGTTCATGACTTCTATGACGCCGTCGCCGGCAGTAGACCATTCGCCGTTAATATAATGTTTTCCCTCCATCAGAAAAACCTCCTTAAAATAGCTTATACTCTCTTGCTATACCCATATGATGTAAATATTAAGTGCTGACAAATAAAAAATCTTTATTCTTCAATTTGTTTGGCTAAAAGATTGTATATCAGGAATTAGAAGAAAATTGTATTTTTTTGCGCAGAAATGTCTATTTAAAAACTGAGAGGGTATAGATTAGAAAGAATGAAAATATTCGAGTCTGTTAGCAGGAGGTTGAATTTGATGGAAGTAAGCGAAAGTCGTAAAATAATATCTGGACCATTTGCAGAGCGCACAGTGGAAGATATATGCGCCAATTGTTTCTCGGAGGAATCCGAGCGAATTGCTGAAACAGGTGAAAAG
>CAZGMW010000439.1:0-1940 GCA_964526895.1 uncultured Planococcus sp.
CTGCTATTCTAACACAAAAAAAGGATCCGGCTTCACGGATCCTTCTGCACAATTTTAAATTCATTTTCAGAGCCTTTAATGGCTTATATTATTATCCCTTTATTGTTCTTCTTCATAATGATGAGCATCCAGTTCGACCCTTTCTTCCTGTTCAGTAAAAGAGGGCGTTGGCTTTTCCGACTGTTCTTTCCGGTGCTGCAACTCCGTTTTTTCCTTTTCACCTAATGTGAATGAATCTCCACCAACTTCTCTGAAACGCGCTTCATAATCCGCATTGACATAAAGCAACAGCAAACCATTCTCTAAAGCTTCATAATAGATATGCTTTTCCTGTTCAGTAAGCTCCATATGGTCAAAAGCCATATCCACATTCCGGTTTCCAGTAAGAAAAGAAGTAAAGCGATCCATCCAGTTTCCTTGCTCAGCGTAAGTATCGACATTCGTTTTCCCCCGAACCATCGCTACTTGATCGCCCTGCTGGGTTAAAATATACATGTCACTTTCAGAAAGACCTTCATCTTTCAGCTTGTTGATTTGCTGCAGAACTTCATCTTCTGTTTCATATTTCCCTAAATAATGATCGGACAAGTTCTTCACTCCTCTCCGCTTTATATTTTCTCCATTGAGAACCTATCGCCAGTTGCTCGGAGTCGGCGTTCATCAAGTCCTTTACAAGGCAGCATTCTTCATTTTTTTTTCTAAAGCCCGGACATTTTTCTATTTCGGCTTCACATTTTTATTTCCGGCGTCATCAGCCTGTGGTTTGAGAGGCAATACTTGCTGTTGCGGAAAAGTTTCATATTGTCGGCTGTCCAGGATGACTTCATCTTCTTTCATGCTCTGTGCCGCTTGCTGCATGTAGAGATTCTTTCCAGATGGAAGAAGCTCATCATTGCCGTTTGTCCCCTGTAGCTGGCTGGACAGTTCATCAGTTGGCTGGTCTCCGCTTTCGCTATTGCAAAAAAACAGCAGTTTGCCATCTATAAGATCCTGATAGAACTCATCCGAGTGCTGAATCCCCGCAGACTCCAGCATCCATTTAAAATACGATAGGTAATTTCGGTTGAAAATTCCATGCCGCCCCCGCTTTTGTTCCTCTGCTGTATAAAATTCGATATCTGTACGTGTCCTGATCATGGTCAATTGTTCCCGCGACCATGCAAGCACGTACATTTCAGATTCGTTGCACCCAAGTAATTTGAGCTCTTCGATTTTGCGCAGTATTTCCCGCTCGTCATCATAGCTCTCGATGAAATGACGATCCATCTTCCCCACTCCACTCTACAGGACTACATTCTTCTTTCTACCGGTATGTCTTCAAATCCCTTCATTTTGTCTCCAATATTTCACAGACACGGCCGACCTGGCCATCTTCCAAACGCACTTTAATGCCGTGCGGATGTGTAGCCGAGTTGGTCAATAGATCTTTGACAACACCCTTAGTCTTCTTGCCGCTGCGCTGGTCCTGCTTCAGAATCACATTCACTGCCATTCCAGGTTTAATATCATTTCTTTTCTTTCCGTCCAAAATAATCACGCCTTTCTTTTCTCCATCATACTCTTTTATCGGATAAATGAAAAAAGGCGGGAATATCCCGCCTTCAAAAAATTCATTTGTCTTTGCTGTTCCGGCGCGTACGGTCTGCAGCATTTTGCGCCAGGTGTTCATTAGAATCAGACAGGCTTCTGTCTGCGTCCGGCACATCATTTTGTGAAGGATCTGCCGGTGGAACATCTGATTTTGCCTGGTTGCTTGCCGGAAGCCCTTCATCTGTGACATCAATACTCTCCAGATCTTCCTTTACAGAATCGGTTTTGCGCACATCATTTTTGTTCTTCTCAGCCAAATTAAATCCCTCCAAACGATTTTCTAAAAAACAAATACTAATAGAAAAAGACGGAGAATCTCCGTCTTTTTCTAACTTCATTTAGAAGCGGTC
>CAZGMW010000440.1:0-1935 GCA_964526895.1 uncultured Planococcus sp.
GAAAAATACGAACCATAAGTATTTATATGATGGAGCTTGGATTGGCGAATGTTCCGCTCTGTCAGAACGAGCGAAGAACGCTGGATTGTCGGTCGTACGGGATTTGTGTCGTGGCGTTAGAACGGGACTGTGTCCGCTTTTTTCATCCATCCAACAGTCAGTTTTTTCCTGCCCTGATATTTTACGTACAACCAGTCAGGTTGTTCTTCGTAGGCGTAGATCGTATCGCCGGGCACCAGATATGTTCCTTCAACAGGACTTCCACCCGGAGCTTTGTAAAAAGCAGCACGTTTTGATTTGATAGTATGGACACTACGCCAAGCGCCGGGTGTACGTTCGGGAATTACGAAGAAAACATTATCACCTTGCTGCGTGACGGATGGCTCACCAACAAACGACAATATCCACTCACATCCACCCTCCAGCTTCTTTCTGTCTAACTTTATTTTTATATTTTTTCCATCGTGCACGACTGATGCCTTGTCAATGTCCGAGAATTTATTGACACCGTCCTCAGCACCGACAACAAAATAGCGCACTTGCAGTGTTTTTTGGTCCTTCGTGTTGCTGGCAAATAAGATGCGGCACTCATTCGTTTCACCTGGCGCAGTTCTGGAAACTGAAATCGATCCAGTCAAAACATTGCTGGTCGGATTGAATCCCGTTGCGACAAACGGATTGTCGAAGATTTCATTCTTCCCGGAAATGAACAGGTCATTTGCTAACACCGCTGGACCGGTCGTCAACCAAACAGCAATCCAAAACAGTAAATTAAAGAATATTTTCATATTTTCATATTTTCTTTATTGAGGACCGGAGCGGGTTCAACAGTCAGGCCTGACATTTGGACACCGCTCCAAAGTCATGTCATCCCAATAATGTAATCACGAGAATGCGAGAAGTTACCTGGAAACCAAATCCACGAAAACTCTCTTGCCTGACTCTTTAAATATCATCCAAGGATAAACGTAATATACGATGAAACCGCGTGTTACCAACCCTATGGCCATCATATCGGTAGGTATAGCAGCAATAGCAAGGAATAGATGGGTAAAAGGCAGACCAACTGTCGACTTCAGATATGTCGCGTTGGGAATCGTCAAAACGGCGCCAAACATAAAGATGATGAAAAAAAGCGCATTAGGAAATTGGCGAAAGCGCATTTCCTTTTCTAAAATTCTTACATCTGTCTTCTGTCGGTAGTAGATCAGCGCATCAGATTCCACGTAGATACGCTGCCAGTTTATAGCATTGCCAGAAATCGACCTGTAAACCACTACGAATCGCCAGGCCGAGCCGATCAGAATGAAAAGATACAACAGAAATCCAACTACTCTTAAAACTATGGGAAGTTTACTGTAGAGAAGAATACTTCCCCAAGGAATTGCACCAAGCAATGCAACACTTCCCAGATAAATCACAGAAACACCGAAATACTCCGCTTTCCAGTCCCATTTAAAAATTCGAGGAATGATGAACAGAAATACAGATAGTATGCATATAACAAAACATACGAGGAAAAGCGAATTTCTGAACACTTCAACATGAGGTGCTGCACCAACCGCCAAGAACATGCTGCACGTCGACAATGCAAAAGGAAGGACCGCAGCGTTCACGCAAAAGGTATTCGGCCTGGCAAATTTCGGGTTCGCTTTGTCGAGATCTATCAAAATGCGATCCATCGGTAATCGTTAGGGCATCTACTGATTAGGTGATTTATTATATTTTCTGAACGTTAGCCCTGCTTTCATGACCTAAGCCATGACTAAGCGTGCTTCGATACTCAACGCCCCGATCACAACAAATCACTTCAGTCGCAATTTGACTGCGATCAGGGAGCACCCTGCTCTTCGTACAGGTCGAAATAAACCACGTTAGTTTTGTGATCAGCTTCAATATCGGCATAACGCAGCGGACCGCCGCGTTTCGCTTTTA
>CAZGMW010000441.1:0-1931 GCA_964526895.1 uncultured Planococcus sp.
CCCGTGCGATAAACATGCTGACAAACGGTGCCCAGGAAATCCACCATGCCCAGTAGAAAATTGTCCAACCATCCAGCCATTCACGATTTTCCGCATCAAGCGGAGCAGACTGGGTGCTCAAACTGATCAGATTTTGAACATAAGCGCCGAATGTTTCTGTGAACATATTCAATATTAGAATCGTCGGCCCAAGAATCAATACAAGAATCAAAAGACTGACGGCCAAAACCATATTTGTATTCGACAAATATTTGATTCCTTTATTCAATCCGGACCAGGCGGAAATGATGAACAGCAACGTGACAACGCCGATAATCACCAATTGCATCCATTCCGTTTGCGGCACGCCAAACAGATAGGAGATGCCTCCGTTAATTTGGGCTGCGCCAAAACCGAGAGACGTCGCAACGCCGAAGACAGTGGCGAAAACAGCCAGAATGTCGACCAGCGTGCCGAGCGGTCCATTCATCCGGTCACCGAAAATCGGTTTCAATGTGGATGAAATTAACGCAGGTTCGCCTTTCCGGAACTGGAAAAAGGCCAGCGATAACGCGATGATGCCGTACATCGCCCAAACATGGACGCCCCAGTGGTAATACGAACGTTGGAGCGCTTCCTTGAACGCGGCGTCGGTTCCCGCTTCTGCCGTAGCCGGCTGGCTCGCAAAATGCGATAAAGGCTCAGACGCGCCGTAGAAGACAAGGCCGATCCCCATACCGGCTGAAAACAGCATCGCCATCCAGGTGATAGTGGAGAATTCCGGTCTGTCGCGGTCTTTGCCAAGACGGATCTTGCCATAAGGGCTGACGATGATGACCAACACTAGAATCAGCAGGACAGCCATAATCACTAAATAATACCAGCCAAATGCCGTATTGATGGACGACCGGATTTTGCCCGTTGCTTCCTCGAACATTTCCGGTGCAACAACACCGAACAGGACTGTCAATATAACCAGGGCAAATGTAATGTAAAAAACTTTTGTAGCTTTCTTCATGATGCCTCCTGACAACGATTTATTTGATACATAGTTGTTAAGAATACCGAAAGCTACAATTATAGTCAAATACTTTAAAGGGAAAGAAAACGCGGGTGACAGTCACCCACGCATTTATGACTATTTAGACAGAAACATAAAAATGCATGAAGAATCCGCTCCATGTCAGGAGCATTCAGATTCTTCATGCATTCTTTCTTTAAAATTGGAAAGCTTCTAGATAAATAGCAGCCACGTAAATGGTATTGCTGAATAACAGCTTCTTCCAAAACCTTATAACCTTTGCGCTTCTTTTTCCCCTTCTTTAACTCCTTCGCTCCTAAAAACACAAATTACCGTCATCACCAATATCTTCAAATCCAACATCGTACTCATGTGCTCGACATAGCCCCCATCGATCTTCGCCTTTACTTCGATCGGCAATTCATCTCTCCCGTTGATTTGCGCCAGCCCCGTCAAACCCGGCAGCACCTCATTGGCCTCATACTTATCCCGCTCGGCAATCAGATCGAATTGATTCCAAAGAGCCGGCCGCGGACCGACGAGACTCATTTCCCCTTTCAGGATATTGAAGAACTGCGGCAGTTCATCAAGACTCGTTTTGCGAAGGAATTTGCCTGCCCGGGTTATGTATGTGTCAGGTTTATCAAGCAGGTGGGTAGGCATATCTTTCGGCGCATCGATTTTCATCGTCCTGAACTTTAAGATCTCAAATTCATCTTTCCCTTTTCCGATTCGTCTTTGCTTAAACATGATCGGCCCAGGCGAATCGATTTTGATGCAAATAAACAATAGAAGGAACACCGGTGACAATACCACGATAACTGCCAGAGACAACATAACATCGAAGCTTCTTTTAAAGACTGGGAACATTTTTCCACTCCTTCTTTTAAGATTTTATTTATGATAAAGAGAACATATAAAAACTTAAAAA
>CAZGMW010000442.1:0-1921 GCA_964526895.1 uncultured Planococcus sp.
TAAACAGGAAAACGATGCCTCTACATATCGGCTGATATGGAAGGCATCGTTTTTTGTCTACTGCAGCTGTCGTTTGAATGCCGCCGCAGCAAAGAAATAAGCGGCAATTGCGAGGCCGGCACACCAGGCCAGTGCAATCCAGATATCATTTCCGACTGTTCCTTCACCCAAAAGTGCGCGTATCGAATCCACAATCGAAGTGACAGGCTGATTCTCAGCGAATGCGCGAACAATTGTGGGCATTGTTTCCGTCGGTACGAAAGCGGAACTGATGAACGGCAGGAAAATCAGCGGGTAAGAATAGGCAGTTGCTCCTTCCATGGATTTGGCCGTCAATCCTGGAATGACTGCGAGCCATGTGAGTGCCAGCATGAAAAATCCGAGAATGCCGGCTACAGCAAGCCATTCCAGCAAATCCGCATTCGACCGGAATCCCATCAGGAGTGCAACCAGAACCACCACTATGACCGCCAGTGTATTGGCGACAATAGAGGTTAAAACATGAGCCCATAAAACCGACGAACGGGCAATCGGCATCGTTAGGAAACGCGCCATCAGCCCACTCTTTACATCATTGAACAGCCGCAGGGAAGTGTAGGCCACACCGGAAGCGATTGTAATGAGCAAAATTCCTGGCAACAGGTAATTCACGTAATTGGCTGTGCCTGTTTCAATTGCTCCACCGAATACATAAACAAATAGAAGCAGCATCATAATCGGTGTGATCACCACCGTAATAATCGTATCGGGGCTGCGCAGGATACTGCGCATTAAACGCCCGAACAATACATCTGTCTTGCCAGTCATTTAGTTCTCCTCCTTATTGCCGACGATGGCCAGGAATATTTCTTCCAGTGATGGCTGCTTCTCGATATATTCCACTTTTGCCGGGGGGAACATCGCTTTAAGTTCGGTAAGAGTTCCGGTCGTAATGATTTTTCCTTCATGCAGAATGGCAATCCGGTTTGCAAGCTGTTCGGCTTCTTCAAGATATTGAGTGGTCAGAAAGATTGTCACACCGTCGTGGGCAAGCTTTTTGACCGTTTTCCAAACTTCAATCCGGGATTCGGGATCAAGTCCGGTCGTTGGTTCATCGAGGAAAATGACCGCCGGCCTGCCGATTAAACTCATAGCGATGTCAAGGCGCCGTTTCATGCCCCCTGAATATTTTTCTGCCCTGCGCGTTGCCGCATCGGTGAGTCCAAAGCGGGCAAGCAGATCATCAGCAACTTGAGTGGGGTTGGAGACATCACGCAGTTTTGCAATCATCACCAGATTTTCCCGGCCGGTGAGTATGCCATCCAAAGCTGTGAATTGCCCTGTCAGGCTGATGTTCTTTCGAATCAGATCCGGTTGACGTCCGACATCAAAGCCGCCAACAGTTGCTTCTCCGCCATCTGCCTTCATTAACGTCGAGAGAATGTTTACAATTGTCGTTTTACCCGAGCCATTCGAGCCAAGCAACGCGAATATTTCACCGCGTTGCACTTCGAAGTTAACTCCCTTAAGGACTTCATTTGTCTTAAAGGATTTTTTCAGATCTTTTACTTCAATCGCAGTATCTGTCATAGTGGATCGTTCTCCTTCCCGACTTTTTTCATCATGGCCCGGTTAACCTTCTGCCGCTGGCCATCGGTCCACTTTTGCGTGTCGCTCAACAGCTCATCACAGAAACCGGCTACATCTTCGCCGGTCACGTCGAGGACATACTTGCCGTCAGCTGCACTCGCTTCAAACAACTCGAGTAATGAGTTCTGCGTTTTCAGCATGTCGGAACCGTCTCCCCCCGCAAAGCGCCATATATAGCCATGAATCTTATCGAATACGAAGCGGTAATCTTCAGGAAGCGCCTGAGCTCTCACCATTTGCGACCTGTACTCTTTTTTGTCACCGACCATTTTTTTAATGAGATCCAGCATGG
>CAZGMW010000443.1:0-1916 GCA_964526895.1 uncultured Planococcus sp.
GCAACAGGCTGATGGCAGCCGTGACAATTCCGATTCCTAAAAATTTCATTCTGTCTTCCTCCATGCTGTAATTTATTGTTTCTTCTATTATTCATCATAAACGAGGACATGGGGTAAAATAAACTATAATTTTCTATATCTCTTGAGCGCTGCAATATTCAGCGCAATGAATAATAAAGCAAATAGCCCCAGCACCAGCAAATTACCCCATACATCGGCAAGTCCTTCGCCCCTGTACATCACGGCTTTAAGCGCATCGGCCCCGTAATACAGCGGCATGATGCGGCCGAGATTCTGCAGCCAGTCCGCCATTCCATCGAGCGGGAAGAGGCCGGAGAAAAAGATTTGCGGCACGATGACGAGCGGGATGAACTGGACCATCTGGAATTCAGAGCCTGCAAACGTGGATAATAAAATCCCGAGTGAGAGCGCCACCAGCGCCAGCATCAAATTGATGACAATCACATGCCAGACTTTGCCCTCCATTACCATATCCAGAATCCAGATGGAAAAGAAAACGACGATTGTCGTCTGGATTATTGCGAAAATACCGAAGCCTGTCAGATAAGCCGCGACGATTTCCCATCGTTTGACCGGCGTGGCCAATACACGTTCCAATGTACCGGAAACACGTTCTTTCAATAATCCGATTCCTGAAATGAGGAAAACGAAAAAGAATACAAAGAAGCCGACTAATATTGGTCCGATGACATCAAAGAATTCCGTCTCTTCATTGCCATAAAGATAATTTGTTTCGAGCGAAGAGCTGAAAGCATTTTGTTCCATATCTCCTTGTCCCTGCAATGCCAAAATCTGGCTGATTTGCGCTAACAGAGCTTTTGCCTTCGTGGGATCATCATTCTCGAGTGTTACCAAAGCTCCGTCAGAATCCATCTCCAATATACCATCCAAATCATTATCCAACAAAGTACTGCTGTCCGCTGAATCAAAATTTTCCACTTGAATCTTTTGCGCTTCAAGCATTTCAACCAGCACGTCGTTTCCGCCCACAACACCCAATTGTATTTCTTCTTCGTTGCTGTCGAAAATCAGATACATCAATGTCAAGACCAGCAAAGGGGCAAGAAACAGCAATGCTAAAGTCCGTTTGTCCCGGAACATCTGTAGCATAATGCGTTTCACGAGTGCTGATACTCTCATTCCACTCGCCTCCCCGCAGCCAGGAAGACGCCTTCCAAATCAGACGCTCCGAATTTTGCTTTCAACTCGTCAGGCGATCCACTCGCCAAAATTCCGCCGTCCCGAACCAATGCAATCGTTCCGCATTTCGCTGCTTCATCCATGACATGGGTCGTGAGCACAATCGTTTTGCCCTCTGCCATCAGTTCAAGCAGCTCATGCCAAACCGATTGCCGCAATTCCGGATCGATGCCGACTGTCGGCTCGTCTAAAATGAGCAGCTTGGGATCATGTACCAACGCAATCGCCAGTGATAACCGCCGCTTCATGCCTCCGGAATAAGCCGCCACTTTTTTATTCAGCGAAGCTTCAAGATCTACCAGTTTTGATACATAGCTAATCCGCTCTTTCAGCTTGCTTCCTTTCAAGCCAAACAGCGATGCAAAAAACGCCAGATTCTCTTTACCAGTAAGTTCAGGATACAGGGCATCCGCTTGCGCCATATAACCGATATCCTGCATAAGCTTCAGTTCCGGCACCCGTTTGCCCATGACTGTCACTGTCCCTTCATCGGGCGAATCGATGCCGACAATCATCTTGACGAGCGTCGTCTTGCCGGATCCGGACGGGCCGATCAATCCATAGATCTGCCCTTCGCCCACCGTCAGCTCGATGTCCTTCAATACGCGCTGCTTCCCATAGCTCTTGCTCAAACCTTCGACCCGGATCGTGTGATTCATATCAGCACCCCGCTCGTTTTACTTTTTCCACTCCGA
>CAZGMW010000444.1:0-1912 GCA_964526895.1 uncultured Planococcus sp.
CTTCTATTTTTCCAGTTCCCGTAGTCCATAGTTTATGTGCGATCCTGTCAAGGAAGAAACGGTCATGGGAAATCGTCAGCACGACGCCAGGGAATTTTTCAAGGAAATCTTCCAACACGCCGAGTGTTTGTATATCAAGATCGTTGGTAGGCTCATCGAGCAATAAGATATTTGGCTGCTCCATCAATAACTTCAGGAGATATAACCGTTTTCGCTCACCGCCGGACAGTTTGCCGATTTGTGTACCATGGCCATTCGAAGGGAAAAGGAATCGTTCCAGCATTTGAGTGGCGGACAGGCGAACCCCTTTTTCCGCTTCATAATCATTTGAAATTTCCTGGATGTATTCGATCATCCGCTGGGATTCATTCATCTCAGGCAAATGCTGAGTGAAATGGGCAATCTTCACAGTGCTGCCGTATTCCAGTTTGCCTTGTGTCGGCTCATAATCACCGGCAATCAGTTTCATAAGCGTGGATTTTCCCGCACCGTTCGGACCAAAGATACCGATGCGGTCACCGCCTTGCAGCAGGAAATCAAAACCGGTGAAAATCTGCTTATCGCCGAATGCCATACCGACATTTTCACCTTCAATAATTTTTTTGCCGAGGCGCTGGCTTTGCATCGACAACTCAAGTGACGTGTTGTCATTCTCTTTTTGCACATTCTCTTTTATTTCATCAAAGCGCTGAATACGCGCTTTTTGTTTTGTCGATCTCGCTTTGGCTCCGCGGCGTATCCATTTCAATTCAGAACGGAAACGGTTTTCCAGTTTCTGTTGAGATGCGGCAGCCATTTCTTCACGCAACGCCCGATTTTCGAGGTAATCACCATAATTCCCTTTATGTGTATACATCGTCTGATCGGCAATTTCGAAAATATGCGTCGAAACTGCATCCAGGAAATAACGATCATGCGTAACAAACAGCATAGCGGAATTCATCCGAAGCAAAGTTTCCTGCAGCCATTCAGTGGAAATCGCATCAAGATGGTTCGTGGGCTCATCCAACAGAATCAGGTCAGAAGGTTCGATCAAAGCTTTGGCTAATGCCACACGCTTCCGCTGGCCGCCTGACAGTTCACCAATCGGCCGGTCGAACATATCGATGCCCAGCTTCGTCAGCGCCGTTTTGGCCAGCGCATTGATGTCCCAGGCATTTTCCCGTTCCATGCCTTCCTGTATCTTCATCAGTTCATCCTGGAGTTCAGTGGAACTTGAGTCAGTCATCATATTTGATAAAGCCTGCTCATAAGAACGGTTTAATTGAAGAATCGGCGATTCACCGGAGAACACTGTTTCGAGCACTGTAAGTGATTCATCAAATTCCGGGTCCTGCTTCAAATAAGTGATTTCATATTTTTTTGGATGATCCATTGAAATTGAATCGGCATCCATTTCGCCGGCCACAATCGACATCAACGTCGATTTGCCGGTTCCGTTCACTCCGATCAATCCGGCACGGTCACCAGGATATAATGAAAATTCAACATTCTTGAATAAAGTTTTTGCTCCAACCGTTTTAGTCAGTTTTGTAATATTTAAGTGGCTCATGCATTACCATCCGTTTCTTTTTTAAGTTGCTCTAAAAAGGATAGCATAAATTGATGGCGTTCATCAGCTATTTGCCTTCCTGTATCAGTTGTCATCTTATTTTTTAGAAGAAGTAGTTTCTCATAGAAGTGAGTTGAGCTGCTGGTATCCTTATTCCGATATTCCTGCTCGGTCATTTCTGTTCTCGGCACTTCGTTCCAGTCATAAAGCTTTCTTCCTTTAGCACCTCCGTAAGCGAATGTCCTGGCTATACCTACAGCGCCAATGGCATCCAGTCTGTCAGCGTCCTGCACAATGCAGCCTTCCGGACTACTCATGGCTGATGAAGTACCTGCACCTTTAAAAGAGATCTCTTTGATA
>CAZGMW010000445.1:0-1907 GCA_964526895.1 uncultured Planococcus sp.
GACAGACGGTGAAGGGCAAAGATGTGCTCATGCATCGCTGCGCTGCTTCTTCGCCAAAACTTGCCCTCGCATGCTTCGGCCAATGTCTTTCCTGCGGGAAGCAGTGACGGCGCTTGCGACGGAGCGAAGGGTGTCCTAAGCCCCCGCAAGGAGCGAAGCGGATGAGGAGACTTAGGCCGCTCCCCGCGGAAAGTGTCCGGCTAGAACGTAATGTAAAAAAAAGTTGAATATTTCTCGAAAGCCTAAAAAATCCCGCGAGCTATTGCTCCCGGGATTTTTCTTCGCGTTCGGCCATCTGTTCAGCTGTGTAAATGATTTGCATCGGATTGCCGCCGACAAAAGCTCCGGCCGGCACATCCTTGTGTACAAGTGTAGCGGCTGAAACAATTGCTCCGTCACCTATAGTAACGCCTGGCAGAATCGTGCTGTTTGCACCGATTAGTACACGGTCGCCGATAATTACATCACCCAACCGGTACTCTTTAATCAGATATTCGTGCGCCAAGATGGTTGTGTTATATCCGATGACTGAGTTTTTTCCAACAGAAATATGTTCAGGAAACATGACATCAAGCATAACCATTAACGCAAATGAAGACTGTTCTCCTACTTTCATGCCGAGAAAATTTTTGTACAACCAGTTTTTCATTGGCAGAAACGGTGTATAACGAGCCATTTGGATGACAACGAAATTTTTAGCGACTTTCCAGAACGGAACAGTTTTATACACATGCCAAAGTGAATTCGGACCGGTCACAAAATGCCGCTCGGTCCGTCTCATGCCGATTCCTCTTTCACCAATTCCAGCAGATCGCTGATGTGCTGCAGCATATAATCAGGCTTGAAAGTGGCCAGGTAATCTTCGCCTTTTGCTGACCAAGCTACTCCAGCTGTGCGTACTCCCGCATTTTTGCCGCCTTCTATATCATGTGAATTATCACCGATCATCAATGATTCTGCCGCACTTGAAGATAATTCCTTCAAGGCTTTCAAAATCGGTTCTGGATCCGGCTTTGGATTTTCGACATCATCGAGGCTGATGACCGTATCAAATAATTCCGATACCCCCATTAGGCGCAGTCCGTGGAGGATTGTGTTCCTTTTCTTAGTCGAAACGATCGCCATCTTCAAACCTCTGTTCTTCAGAAGGTTAAGCGTTTCTTCCACCCCGTCATATACCGAAACCATCTCGTCATGAAGCGCCAAGTTCAGTTCACGATATTCTTTCATCAACTCTTCAGTTCGTGACGGTGCGATCGTTTCAAAAGTCTGTTTTAAAGAAGGGCCGATAAATTGAAGAATCTCTTCTCTTCCATAGCTGTTTGGAAAATGCTTATCCAGCACTGTTGAAAAAGTATGGATGATCAATTCATTTGTATTCAATAAAGTTCCATCAAAATCGAATAGTAAAGTCGTTATCTCTTTCGTCATGCAGAAAACACTTCCTTCCGGTTTTCTTCAGATTTGCGCCACAGATACGATATGAAAATCGTCAAAGCGAGCGCGGTAACAACACGTATAGCCAGAAGCGGCCAAATCGGTATGCCGAGTGGAATAAAAATCAATGTATCTTCCACTATCGCATGGCAAGCCACTAAAAAGATAAAGGCCAGCGTCGCGTCTTTTTTACTGACTCCATCTTCCTGCACCGCTTGGATCATGACACCTGCTCCCATTGCCAAGCCGAAAATCAGGCCTGATGCCAGTGTCAAAGATGTATTTTTTTTGACGCCCAGCAGGCGTGTCAGCGGACCCATCATATCTGAAATACGATACAGGTATTTCGTATCTTTCAAGATCTGGATGGCAAGCATCAGCGGAATGACGATAATTGCCAGCTGCAGAACTCCAAAGCCAGCTTTCTCCAATCCCAAGAGAAAAATAGCAAACCAGCCTTCAGGTGCTGC
>CAZGMW010000446.1:0-1900 GCA_964526895.1 uncultured Planococcus sp.
ACGTGAAGTTGAACGGGTCGGGTTGAATTTGCCCATGTATCCGACAACGATTTTTTTATCGTGAAGCAATGTGATTGCTTCTTTTTCTGATTGTGTTTGGTTGTTCAAATCGCTGTAAGGAGCCATTTTATCAATGTTGTACTCCCCGTTGATTTTTGTGTAGACGCGGTCAAGCAGCAAAGCGAAATGCGAACGCGAGATAAATTCTTGCGGTTTGAATTCGCTTGCCGTTTTCCCTTTGATCAAACCTGCAGCATATGCCGCGTTGATTTCGTTCTGTCGTTCCTGGTTCAGTTTGGCGATATCTTGGAATGGCGATTTTGGTGCATTCGCCACATCCATATCAAGAATATGCGTCAGAATCGTCACTGCCTGGGAACGTGTCAAATTGCTGTGTGGCGAAAAAGTAGTTTCTGTCATCCCGCTTACAATGCCTCTATCGAAAAGGTCTTTGATGTAAACGTATGACCAGTCCGTCACTTTAACGTCTGTGAACGGCATTTCTTTCACAGGTGCTTCCGGCGTGAAATCGATTTGAATCAATAACGGATCATGGTCGGATGCACGGCCGTGCTCTTCCATGAACATCGAATTGATGTGAAGCATATCGATGTCTGTTTGATCAGCGATGTTGTTTGTTACAAGCGCATGATCAAGAACCTGTGAGTTGCCCTGGTAATAATAAGAGTAGCGGTCTTCCAATGGTACATCTTCAACTTTATTCGTCAGGATGTCGCCTTTCAATGCTGCAAGCGCCGGTGTGAATTCGAAATCGTTCATGTCGCCATTAACGATGACATTCAAATCCGGATCTTGTTTCTGGCCTTCTGCGATAAAGTTATTGATCATTTTCGCCAATTCGATGCGTTCTGCTTCCGATTTAAGGAATGGAGGCTGATTCTGTCCGAATAAAGGCTGGTCGCCGCCTTTAGAGTTTAAGTGGGCTGCGATAACTACAAATTTCTCGCCCTGGAAATCAAATTGAGCGGCAAGCGGTTTGCGTGTTCCTGGATGATTTGCAGGTTCAATGCGTCCCGGGTTCAATGCCAATTTGCCGTCAACCCAAGAGTTGGCTTGATTGAATTCGCCTTTTGTACCTTCCGCAAGTGTTACGCGTTCAGGGTTGTAAAGGAATCCAACGCGGATATTGCCGTCCGGCTGTCCGCCGTCTTTATTGTTTTCTGGAGCAATGTCTGTGTAAGCATAAGTCGGTCCGCCTGCAGCTTCGATCACTGCAATCAGACGCTCATAGCTCTTCGATGCATCCGTGTTGCCGGAAGCAATCGGGCCATCGTTGTCCTGTACTTCAACCAATGAAATAACATCAGGGGAATTCAGGTTATTAACGAATGACTTGCCGATTTTTTCCGCTTTTTCGTTTGATGTATGAGCCGGGTCAGCAGAAAAGTTTTCCATATTGTACGCAGCTACTGTCAATTTATCTTCAGCAGCAGTGATCCACGTTTCTTCCGGTACTGTATCACCTATTACGAACGCCGGAAGGTTGGCTTCTTTTGTCCATAATTTATAGTTACCGAATCCGTAACCCATAACGCCTGTGATTGTGCCGTTGAATGAATCACCAGCTTTTGCAACGAAGTTATCGCTGTCAAAATCAACTGTAATGCGTTCAGGATTGTAATCATTTTCAGAAATCAAAATTCCGCCTTGCTTGTTGAAAAAAGTGTTCGGAGAATTTTCAGCGACTACAACCACTTCGCCGTATTTCTGCGGTCCGACAACTTTTGCATTCGGCACTGCCAAATACATCAATTCTAGGGATTCCCAGAAATCGATGCCGTCTTCAGCCGGGTCGAATGAAGTCAAACCATCGTTGTCGATAATTTCGGATGGCGGCGTCACATCTTCACCGATTACGATCGGTGCAGGAAGCTCAGCT